>JAHEZC010000284.1 GCA_023251275.1 Parafilimonas sp.
AGATAACATAATGAAGAATTGAAAATTGATAGTGCTTTATGGTCTCTCAATAAAATAGCAGGTTTCCGGATCAATCATTAATCAAAAAAAATCCGTATAATGCACCATGCAGCCAGTCTATTTTCCCAATGCTGATCTTATATATCTGAAGATTCATGATTTTGCAACTATTCAAGATGCATTTGACAGCATTGCACATCACTCACAAATTGAATTTAATTTTCCACAAGGCGGCTGCCAGCAGAGAGCGCAGATAATGTCTATGCTGCTGACTAAAAATTTCCATATAGATCATTGCAAGGTGTGGCTGTTTCCCCCGGTTGCCTTATATATGGGAGATTCAAGAACGCTGTATATAGAAGACAAAAACAGGCTGACACCCAACAACAGAATTGAGTGGAATTATCATGTGGCCCCTGTTGTGCAGGTACAGTGCGGAAGCACAGTGAATACGATGGTCATTGATCCTTCTATTAACTGCAATGAACCCATATTATTAAATAATTGGTTTACTGCCATTGGAAACAGCGATGTAAGTAAATACAGTTTTTTGCTGCCTGATAAATATTTTTTTTATTGCTGCTATAACAGCAGCAATGTGCTCACCACCATTTTTGACGGCACTTTTTTCAACTTTGAGAATCCCGTGAAAGATGATCTGACTATGGAAAAGGGATTAGCCATAAATGATATGGCAATCAAAATATTTCATAAATATATACAGCCATTATTTCTTTCTGACCATGAAGCAGACAAGATAAAGCTGGCAGACCTGAAAGAAATTTTCGGAAATACGACAGCATTGGATTTGTTGTTTTCTCAAAATATAAGCGGCTATTCAGATAATACCATGCATCGTTATGTAATTACAAATTACAGCGATGTTGTAAAAGAAGCGAAAGCTATATTCAATGAAAGACTTACCTACTGGACAAAAGTTACCAACGCATTATTGTGAATGCAGCCGGTATGCATAAAAAAGTCGGCAACAGCATTAAAAAGTCATTGGCGTCATCCGCTGTTTTTGAAATTGTCTTTCGAAAATGAAGACAAAAAAAAATCATTGCAGCAAAAAAATGCAGCGGAAAATTTTTTACCCGCTGCACTTCCCGCTGAAAGAACTATTATAAATTAAAAATTTTGATCAGCCTATTTCGTTACTGCAGAGGACAATCATAAAACTCAATAAGAACAAGTGTTTTCATTAACAAAATCAATTTATTATACACAAAAAAAGCGGGCAAAAACCGGGTTTTAAAAAAGCGAAAAATAAATGGAAATAACACTGCCCTTTATTTTTAAAACTGAAAAATCAGCTATTTTTGAAGCACTGAATAGCTGGTAAAATTAAATTTTTTTGAAATTATCCTGTCCCCCCTTTTTATTTCCGGGCAGAAAAATGTATTCGTTACTTCTGAAATACCCTTAGATAATCAACGATCATTCTTTGCGGAAAAATAGTAGTCTCATCAGGCGGCCCGGGAAAGTTTCCACCAACGGCGATATTGAAGATAAAAAAGAAACTGCTGTTAAAAGGATAGTTGCCGCTTATGTCACTTTTTGAAGCTGAAAAATATTGCTGGTCATCAATATACATTTTGATGCTGTCCTGTTGCCAGAGCATGCTATAGACATGAAATTGTTCACCAAATGAGCCTGTTGGCAAAGTATAAGCAGTTCCTAAAGATGCATGAGTTGCAGGAGATGAACCCCAGTGAAGTGTGCCGTAAATTTTATTCGGTTCCTGGCCCAGCAACTCCATCATATCTATCTCGCCGCATGCAGGCCATCCTGCCGCATCTATATTATTACCCAGCAGCCACAAGGCGGGCCAGATACCTTTGCCTGCAGGCAGTTTAGCCCTGATATCAATCCGGCCATAAGTAAATATTTTTTTATTCTTAGTGATCATTCTTGCAGAAGTATAATTATTACCGCTGTAGTTTTCAGATCTCGCTTCAATGATAAGATTGCCCTGCGATACAAAAGCATTCTGCGTTCTGGCTGTATAATTTTCGAGTTCATTATTACCCCATCCATTGTTGTTCCCCGATTCGAAGGTCCAGTCATTTTGATTCACCACACTACCGCTGAACTCATCGCTCCAGGCAAGTGTGTACCCGGGATAATTGTCCGGAGTGAAATAACCGGCGTTATCCACAGGAAAATACAATCCATTTTCATTCACGATAGTGCCGGTTCCCTTATCTGCACTGACTGTACAATTCTTCGGATTATCCAACTGCACATAAAATATTTGATTGGCCTTACGCAAACTGTCACCGGTGACCTCAACATCTATAGATGCCTGTTGCTGATTAGCCTGAATGGTGAGAACGCCTGAAACGGGTTTAAAATCTGTGCTCTCAAGAGCAGTACCCGGTACTGTGGAATAATGAATAGTCACATTGTCTGCCGGACTCTGATTCAATGATACTGTAAAATGAAAAACAGATTCCGAAGTATTCCTGTTTTGTGAAACACTATTGATACCGGCAGCAGGTAACGACGGTGCAGCATGACTGTTTTTCTTACTGCACGCAGTAAATAAAAAGCATAACAGGAAAACAGAGAATCTTCTTATTATATGGCTGCCGCTAATGGTGGAGACTAATTTAAAAATGATCCTTACCGGGTGATGCATCATAAATTCCCTTTATCCGTAAAATTACGAATGCCATCCAAAGACCAACAAAAAATCAGGAAAAAGAAAAATAAGCCGTTCTGCTAATTTACTATTACCGCAGCAGTCATCATAGGATGAATCTTGCAATGATAATTGATAGTACCCGCAGTACTGAACGTTCTGCTATACGAAGCTCCGGGACCTATATCACCACTGTCAAAACTGGCGTCATCAGCAGTAACCGTGTGGGCAACCGCATCATTATTTGTCCAGGTGACTTTTGTGCCGGCAGTAATATTCAGCGAAGTATTCGAAAAAGCCATATTCATTATTGACACCGTGTTGGAGTTTCCGCCGGTATTATTGTTATTCATATTGCTGCTGCCTTTGGTACAGGCAAAAATTATTGCAGCAATCATGCATATACCCAGTATGCACATAAGACGTGGTAGTGTTTTCATAGAAAAATATTTTGTAAATAAACAACGCCAAAAATGATAGGGACGGTTGTGCGGTTGCCTTAAAAAATCAAGTAAGTTTCGAATTTTAACATACCAATTTTATCCTGCAGAAATTAATATTGAAACCATAACTTTAATTACTTAAAATTATTTATGAGAAGAATTATTTTGCTTATGCTTTCAGCCACTTTTCTTTCCGCTGCTGCACAGAAAACACAAAAACCTCCTTTACACGCAAAAAACTGGATGGCCATTACCGGCAAACCGCTTGCTGCAGAAGCCGGAGCCATGATCTTTCAAAAAGGAGGTAATGCTGTGGATGCCGCATGTGCCATGCTTGCTGCCACCTGCACTATGTGGGATGTATTGAGTTGGGGCGGCGAAACACAGGCGCTCATCTATAATCCTAACACTGGAAAGGTGATCGCCATCAATGCACTCGGTATTGCACCAACCGGAGCAACTGCAGATTTCTTCAAAAGCAAAGGATATAATTATCCACCTGAATATGGCCCGCTTGCAGCAGTGACACCCGGCACACCCGGAGGTTTGTGTACCATGCTTGCGGAATATGGTACGATGAGTTTGAAGGAAGTATTATGGCCTGCAATGCAGTTGGCAGAAGGCTACCCGATAGAAGCAGAAACTGCAAACAGCATTGAACGCAACAAAGTCATGATTAATCAGTGGCAATATTCCAAAGAAGTTTTTCTGCCGCATGCAGGTCAGCAAAGAGAAGCGCCCGAACCAGGAGAAATTTTCAAACAAAATGATCTCTTACAGACACTGCAAAAAATGGCGGAGGCAGAACAGGAGGCATTGAAAAAAGGAATGAATCGAAAAGATGCAATCTATGCCGCTTATGACCGCTTTTACAAAGGCGACATTGCAAAAGAATTTGTGAGGGGATGCCGGGAACAGGGCGGATTGATCACAATGGAAGACCTTGCAAAATGGAAAGTAATGATTGAAGAGCCGATGCATATAAATTACAAAGGCATAGAAATATATAAGCTGCAGCAATGGACACAGGGACCGGCCATGTTGCAGGCATTGAATATTCTCGAAAACTTTGATCTGAAAAGCATGGGATATAATTCTACAAGATATATCAACACCATTTATCAAACGATGAGCCTTGCATTTGCTGACCGCGATTTTTATTATGGCGATCCTTATTTTGAACCGGAGGAACCGATGGATGGATTGCTTTCCAAAGAGTATGCAAAGCAAAGAGCCAAACTCATTAATCCTGAAAAAAACAATCCGGATATAGGGCCGGGTGACCCTTATCCTTTTGAAGGGAAAACAAATCCTTACAAAGAAATTCTGCATCAGCGTGGATTTGCTTTCAACGATTCGCCCATTGATGAAAACTATCTCGACCGCCTGTGGAGAGGAACAACATCAGTGGAAGCGGCGGATAAAGAAGGATGGGTTGTGTCCATCACGCCAAGCGGAGGATGGATACCGGCATGCATTGCGGGACACACAGGCGTGGGTATGAGTCAGCGCATGCAAAGTTTTGTATTGGATGCTTTGCA
>JAHEZC010000285.1:0-3576 GCA_023251275.1 Parafilimonas sp.
CAAGCGCCCCTTCTTCCATTGCCTGGTCAACCAACAATTTCATGCTGTCGAGCTGAGGTGCAGTAGGCGCTTTATCATCTTCACCAATTACATATTGCCTAACAGTGCCTGTGCCGACGAATGATGCAATATTGCAGGAAATACCTTTGTTCTCCAGTGTGTCCATGTATTCACCCAGTGTATTCCAGCTTACATTGTATTTGATATCTCCCTGTGCATCCTGCAGTTGTTTTTTCATTTTTGTATTGAGTGGTCCCATGCTGAATTCACCGAAGATTTCTGTTGTCACGCCCTGCCTGATATCACTTTGCGACCTTCCATCCTGGAAGAGAGATTCTTCCGAATGCCCCATCATATTGATGAAGCCCGGAGCAACTGCTTTGCCTTTTGCGTCCACTTCATTTTTTGCAGACGCATTTTTCAAATCGCCGATAAAAGAAATTGTATCTGCATTGATAGCAATGTCAGCCTCATAAGGATCACCACCGCTGCCGTCATATACTGTGCCGTTACGGATAATAGTATCGTAAACATGTTTGTTTTGACATGCAGCAAAAATGCAAATGACTGTGCTTGCTAAAATGACTGACTTCATTTTTTTTGTAATGATGTTTATTTGTTCAATGAAAATATTTTATTCATCTGCACCCATTTCTCACCGGCTTTTGCAAAAGGCAGTGCCTGTTGGTATTGCCACATCAGCGTTTCCCATTCTTGCACCTTATCATTTGAGACGTCCATTGTTCCCTTTTTTTCAAAGCTGAAATCATCTTCTGTCTCCATGATCATAAATAAGCGATTGCTTACGCGGTATATTTCCATACTTATTATTCCTGCGCTTTGAATACTCTCCAGAATTTCGGGCCAGACATGCTCATGATATTTCTCATATTCCGCAATCAATTCTGCATCATCTTTCAGGTCAAGTGCAAGGCAATATCGTTTCATTGATAGAATTATTTATTTTGCCATCTTTATTTTATAACCTTTCCATCCATAGTATAAAACTGCAAGAAAACATAATAAAGGAACAATATAGGCAACCTGGATACTGCCCGTTACATCTGAAATCCACCCCATCAGCATGGGCGTAAAAGCGCCGCCAATGATAGACATAACGAGAAAGGAGGAAGCAATTTTTGTTTCTTCACCCAACCCTTTTATTCCCAATGCAAAAATAGTGGGGAACATGATGGACATGAAGAAAGGCGCAGCCATTACTGAATTTACTGCAACAGCGCCATCTGCGGTAACGCCAATAATCAGCAGCAAAATATTTATCACGGCATATAGACTCAATAGCCGTGCAGGTTTTATATAACGCATCAAAAATGTTCCTGCAAACCTGCCCAACATAAAGCCCAGCATAGCAATATAACCCCATCGGTAAGCCGCTTCTTTCTCAGGAAGATTCATTACATATCTTGAAAAGCGAATAAAGAAACTTCCCATACCTACCTGTGCGCCCACATAAAAAAACTGTGCGATCACTGCCCATTTAAGATGACTGTACTGAAAAATTTTGAGCGAAAATTTTGTACCATGCGTGAGTGAATCATCTTCCTTTACCTCCGGCAGCTTTGTAATGATAAACAGAATAATTACAACAATGATCACACACGCCATGATGAGGTAAGGAACTTTTACAGTGGATGATTCGAAATTGAGATAGTTATTAAGTTGATCAGGTGACATTTGCTGCAACTCTTCTTTTGAATGCTCAATACCGGAGAGGATGAATTTGCTGCCCAATATTGGTGCAAGGACGGCGCCTACGCCGTTGAAAGATTGTGCAAAATTCAATCGCTGTTCCGCGGTGGCGGGATCGCCCAAAATAGTAATGTAAGGGTTGGCAACTGTTTCTAAAAATGTTGCACCGCTTGCAATGATAAAGAGTGCTGTTAAGAAGAAAAAATATTCACGTGTGGATGCGGCAGGAATAAATAGCAATGCCCCGATTGCATATAATATGAGGCCAAAAACAATTCCTTTTTTATAACCAAAGCGATGAATAAAAAGCCCCGCAGGTACAGCGATCAGAAAATAGCCAAAATATACAGCCGAATCTATGAATGCAGACTGCAGGTCACTTAGCTGGCATGCTTTCTTTAAATGCGGAATAAGAATGGGATTCAGGTTGTGCAGAAAAGCCCAGAAAAAAAAGAGCGATGTTACAAGAATAAACGGCAGCAGGTATTTGTTTCTTGTTTGCATAAGCGTTCGTTAGAAGTTGGTATAGTGCAAAATACGATTAACTGATTCAATTTATACGGGGTTTAAAAATATTCTTTTAACCGGTAATATATCCTGCTGTCGAAATAAATTTTGTTTTTATTTTCATGACGAGTCGTTTTGATTGCATATCACGCAAGGGTAACAAGTGATTTGAAAGATGGAAGCCATGGGATGCACAGGCCGGGAAATTATCATTTGCATTATGATAAATTCGAAAAAAAGATGTTTAAGGTTCTCGCATTGCTTTTATCGGACGCTATATTACTTTACAATCTTTTATTATAAAAAGTACAAGGGAGACTTTAACTTTTAGCGTGAACAGGGTCATCTTTCTGCGGTTTGAAATGGGTCAATTTTATGACCCTTGTTTTATCACGAAAAAGAGGAGGAACGGACAATCGTGCATTTTCATGACTGTCAGCTTCTATGATCGCATAGGCTGTGTGATCATTATCATAGCAGCCCCATTCAAAATGAGTGAGAAAGCCTGCATGGTACTGCATAAAATGTTTTACTGCTTTGCGGCAGTCTTCTGCTGTGTGGCTTGATATAACTATATAACGATCCATTTTTTTGATTTTAAAAAACAACACAAATCTACCAAAGAAATTTTTCTTTTTTCAGCATGAAGAAACCAGAATGAATTTCAGGCTTTATTATTGTTGTATTCACATTTCGACAGGACTCAATTCCGGTTTGATCCTGATAAAATAATAAAACCGGGGATTAAAATATCAGTGAAGTAATAACGGTCGGGATGTGCCCCAGGCGGGAATCGAACCCGCACGGACTTTTTCGGTCCACAGGATTTTAAGTCCTGCGTGTCTACCAGTTCCACCACCAGGGCAATTTTTACTATCTCAATTATAAGAGCTTCTTCTGTTTCGGCCTATCACGCTTTAAGCGTGACGTGTCTGCCAGTTCCAACCAGGGCAATTTGAAAAAAAATCCCGCTCGCCGCGGGAACTTAAAGAGCGGAAGACCGGGCTCGAACCGGCCACCCCGACCTTGGCAAGGTCGTGCTCTACCAAATGAGCTACTTCCGCTTATTGATGGGTAAGAACTAATACGGGAGTGCAAAAATAATATTCTGCACCAACCCGAAAAATTTTTATTCAGCCTCTACTTGTACTCAGGGGTATATTTCGTACTGCTTTGTACTTCCACGTCTGGCTTGCCTTTGTAACGATGCTGGTACAACTGATAACAGCCTCCGATGAGAAAAGCTATGATACAAAGCACCTGTAAATAAAACAGGTAACGGGATGAGTTTACCCAATTATAGCCAAAGTCTTTTTCTTTATTGTTTTCAGCTTCGTGTGACATAATCTGAAATTACAT
>JAHEZC010000285.1:3586-4619 GCA_023251275.1 Parafilimonas sp.
TCCATATACCGGTCATTTTTTGCATAAGCTTTTTGGGAAGCTTATGGCCTTTTTGCGCACTAACCAACCATTTCAATACAGACCAGTAGGCCTTATATACGGCCACGAAAGAAGCCATATCACCTGAAATCAAACATTTAAATGCAAATAAAGTATCCAGGCACATTCGCAGAGGCAGCTTCCATATTTTTTCCCAAAAAACGAGGTTTTTGTGAAGCATAACCAGGTTGTTCCTGAAATTTAGAAATACTTTTCTTGCATTGCCCTTTGGCAAAGTACCTCCTCCTACGTGATATACAACAGATTGGGGACAGCACATAATCTTATAGCCTGCCAGTTGCATTCGCCAGCAAAAATCAATCTCTTCCATGTGGGCAAAGAAAGAACTATCAAGACCGCTTAATTCATGGTACAGCTTCGTTTTTACAAACATAGCTGCCCCGCTTGCCCAGAATACTTCCGCTGCATTATTGTATTGGCCTTTATCAATTTCACATACATCCAGAACCCGACCCCGGGCAAAAGGGAAACCCAATATATCAATCCATCCGCCTGCTGCACCTGCATAATCGAACATTTCTCTGTTATAATAAGACATGACTTTCGGCTGGCATACGGCTACCTGTATATTGCTTTCCATTAATTGAATAACAGGCGCTATCCAGTGCTGAGATACCTCTACATCAGAATTGAGCAAAATATAATAATCGGCTTCAACTTTTTGAAGAGCTTTGTTGTATCCTCCGGCAAAGCCATAGTTTTTTTCTAACAGGATAAGCTCGACAGACGGAAATTCCTTTTGCACCAAAGCCACGCTATCGTCAATAGAAGCGTTGTCAGCAACCACAATCTTTTTACCCTCCCAGGCTGATGCAATCACTGAAGGCAGAAATTGCTTCAAATAATTTCTTCCATTATAATTGAGAATAACTATTGCGACTGACGGATGATTCAAGCAAAATGTTTTACCAAAAATAAGTCTGTAGCGGCTTGAAGCAATATTTGGGGAAATTTATTCTTTATGCTGATATTT
>JAHEZC010000286.1 GCA_023251275.1 Parafilimonas sp.
AACGATGGTGTATATCTGGAAAAATTTGTAGAAGATCCCCGTCATATTGAAATACAGGTTGCAGGAGACCAATATGGTACTATATGCCATTTGAGTGAAAGAGATTGTTCTATTCAGCGCCGTCATCAAAAACTGGTAGAAGAATCCCCATCGCCTTTTATGACTGCAGAATTAAGGGATAAAATGGGTGCTGCAGCTATTAAGGCCGCCGCCGCTATCAATTATGAAAGCGTGGGTACCGTTGAATTTCTTGTTGACAGGCACCGCAACTTCTATTTCATGGAAATGAATACACGCATACAGGTAGAACACTGTGTCACGGAAGAAGTAATCAATTTTGATCTGATTAAGGAACAGGTAAAAATCGCCATGGGTGAAAAGATTTCAGGTGAGAGCCATTTACCACAGATGCATGCTATTGAATGTCGTATTAATGCCGAAGATCCTTACAATGATTTTCGTCCGTCTCCCGGGAGAGTCACATCATTGAACACACCAGGCGGGCATGGAGTGCGTGTGGATAGTCATGTATATGCAGGCTATGTAATTCCGCCATACTACGATTCAATGATTGGCAAGCTGATTACAGTTGCACGCACCCGTGAAGAAGCTATCAACACTATGTACCGTGCACTCAGCGAATATGTAATTGAAGGAGTCAAAACAACCATTCCTTTTCACCTGCAACTTATGCAGAATGAAGATTTTCGGAAAGGGAATTTCACTACAAAATTTCTTGAAACATTTAAGCTGCAATAGCTTTTTTCGTTTTCTGTACAAAACTGGTTTTTATTTTGTTGCACATGCATTCCCTTATAATCAGTCGGTAAAAGATTAAATCCTGAATAATTAATAACTTGCTCTGCAATTTTTAAAAGTAAGCTATATGAACCTTGGATATTTTCATTATCCCCTCCCTGCGAATGAGCCTGTGTTGCAATATGCGCCTGGTTCAGCCGAAAGAGCCACATTGAAAAAAACACTTGCTGAACTGAAAAGTAAAGCAATCGAAGTGCCTATGTATATTGGAGGGAGGTCTGTAAAAACCGGTAATAAATTCGCTATTCATCCGCCGCATGAAATTGCGCATACGCTTGGTTATTTCCATGCAGGTGAAGAAAAGCATGTGAACATGGCAATTGATGCTGCATTGAAGGCAAGGGAAAGCTGGTCAAATATGCCCTGGGAAGAAAGAGCGCATATTTTTCTGAAAGCAGCCGATTTAATTGCAACAAAATATCGGTCTTATATGAACGGTACTACCATGCTTGGGCAAAGCAAAAATGTGTTTCAGGCAGAAATTGACAGTGCTTGCGAGGTTATAGATTTTCTCCGTATCAATATTCATTTCATAAGCCAGATATACCAGCAACAACCCATTTCTGCACCCGGTATGCACAACCGGATGGAATGGCGTCCGCTTGAAGGGTTTGTGCTTGCAATTACTCCTTTTAATTTTACAGCCATCGGTACGAATTTACCCACCAGCGCTGCTATGTGCGGAAACGTAGTAGTGTGGAAGCCTGCAAATACCCAGATTTATGCTGCGCAAATGTTTATGCGCATTTTAAAAGAAGCTGGATTGCCCGATGGCGTTATTAACCTGATCTATGTGGATGGTCCTACACTTGGTAAAGTTTGTTTTTCACATCCTGATTTTGCAGGTGTGCATTTCACCGGATCAACAGGCGTATTCAACAGCATGTGGAAAACAATTGGTGAAAATGCGGGGAAATATAAATCTTATCCGCGTATAGTAGGAGAAACCGGTGGAAAAGATTTTGTGGTCGTGCATAAAACTGCAAATACTGATACAGTAGTTGCAGCGCTTGCCCGCGGCGCTTTTGAGTTCCAGGGACAAAAATGTTCTGCTGCATCAAGAGCCTATTTACCCGGCAATCTTGCTGATGAAATAAAAGAAAAACTGGTTGCTCAAATTAAAACGATGAAAATGGGAACTGTAGAAGATTTCAGCAATTTTATCAATGCGGTGATTGATGAGAAAGCTTTTGACAGCATTGCTAAATATATTGATGCTGCCAAAAAAGATCGGAAAGCAAAAATTCTTGTCGGAGGAAACTATAACAAAAGCGAAGGTTATTTTATAGAGCCCACAGTTATTGAGGCAAAAGACCCGAAGTATATCACGATGTGCGAAGAAATTTTCGGGCCCGTCCTGACTATTTATGTATATGATGCAGAGAAATTTGAAGAAACACTTGCTTTGGTTGACAGTACTTCACCGTATGCACTTACCGGATCAATTATATCACAGGACAGGGACGCCATTGCAATGGCCACACAAGAGCTGCGATATGCTGCAGGGAATTTTTATATCAACGATAAACCAACCGGAGCAGTAGTAGGGCAGCAGCCTTTTGGAGGCGCAAGAGCAAGCGGTACCAACGACAAGGCAGGCAGCATGCTCAATCTGTATCGCTGGCTCAGCGCAAGAACAATCAAGGAAACTTTTAATCCGCCAACTGACTATCGGTATCCATTTTTATCTGAGTCATGACAGCCTTATAGAATAAATATTTATCACAATTTTAAAATCTAATAAACTATTTTGCCGCTAAATCGGGTGAATGAAAAAAACAGGCATTCTTTTATTTATCATATTGACTGCACTATTTTTAAATTGCTCAAAAAATACCGGCAGCCCTTCCGCAACTTATATCCGTTTTTTACAAGCTATACCCAATACGATTATTAATGCCGGCCTGAACGATAATATTATGCTTGCCTCATCGGTAAGTTATGATTCACTTACTCCTTATATCACACTGGATGCAGGTGCTGTGCGCATTCAGGTGAGCAATGAAGCATCTGGTACAAATTTGATTGATGCCATATTTACTATTAGTCCCGGAAACTATTACACATTTATTGTTGCAGATTCAGTAAATAAAATCAAACCTACTTTGTTGCAGGACAGCCCTAAGCTGACTGACAGTACAGTGAATATCCGTATGCTGCATCTTTCCGATATCACAGGCAGGGCAGACCTTGCCAATGCTGCCGACTCTGTTTTATCTTCAGGCAGATCATTTAATGACCAATACATATCTTCCACCTCAGCGCGGTATGTCATTTTGAAGCCGGGAACATTTACTTTGCATTTAAACAAAAACTTCACTGATACACTCATTACACCTGTTCCTGGTTTTACTTATATCGCCGGTAAAAGTTATACCCTCGTCTTGCATAATGTGCAAATAGCAGGAGGGATTGATACTGCGGGTGTATCTGTATTTACAGACAATTGATAATTTAATAAGGCTGAAATGCAACTTTTCAGTTTGAATAAAATAATTTTCATCTTAATCAAATGCAGGCCTGTCTGGTTAATAATGATGCAAATTGATATTAAATGTTAGAAATTTTTTAAAATTTTCAAGGCATGATGATCTCAAAAATAAGTGATGGCGCAACCAGATATCATACTCATTGAGGTTTTACGTGAAACTGCAAAACGAATGAAGAATGGGGTGCATTATGCATGGGGCCATCACGGAGCATGTAACTGCGGCAACCTGATGCAGGTAATTACAAAGCTTACCAAAGAAGAAATTTTGCAATGTCACGGATGCACCCTTGAATTTGCTGATCACTAAACTACATAAGATCGGACTTACACCAACTGATATTCATAACCTCGAATACCTTGAAGACAAGGAAGTGTTGGCACATTTGCCGGGAGGTTTTTGCTGGTTGAAAAAAAATGTAAGAGAAGATGTGGTTTTGTACTTTGAAACATTCGCCGATTTGCTGGAAGAAAAACTCTTGCGTAATATTGAATTGCCTGCAGATTTATTTAATCAAAAGCTGCTGGTGATTAATAAAAAGGCGGCAAATAAGGAACCCATATTAATCGAAACTGAACTATAGCACAAATACAAAAGTTGAATTCATTTCAGTACTGCAAATGATATTGGATACTGAATAAAATTGCACACCTTTCCTATTACTTTTTGCTGATGCACCTGATTAAAGTATTTTAGTGTAAAATTATACGGCATTGAAAGCAATTCTTACAGAGACTCAGGTTGCATTAAGCATACAGCGATTGGCTCACCAGGTTTTTGAAAATCATCTTCATTTGCATGATACCGTGCTTATCGGCATTCAGCCCCGCGGCATTTTTGTAAGCGACAGGATTGTGGAGGAATTGAAAAAACTCGCCCCCTCTTCCAATATTCAGTACGGCAAACTCGATATCACTTTTTACCGCGACGATATAAGAAAGGGTTTACATGTTGCCAATAAAACCGATATACCATTCAGCATTGAAAATAAAAATGTGATCATCATTGATGATGTGTTGTGGACAGGCAGAACCACACGTGCAGCACTCGATGCATTGCTTGATTTTGGACGCCCTGCAAAGGTGGAACTGTGCGTATTGATTGATCGCCGTTTCAGCAGGGAATATCCGATTCAAGCAGATTATGTCGGCAGAACGATTGATACATTCCCTTCACAAAAAGTATTTGTAAAATGGAAGCTGAAGGATGGAATAGATGAAGTAGTGTTGGGATAGTTGAATATTTAAAGTTCAATGTTTTACGTTGTTATGCTCATTGAACTTTAAACCTAA
>JAHEZC010000287.1 GCA_023251275.1 Parafilimonas sp.
CATTTGTTTTCTGTGCAACAGCAACAACAGGGAAAAAAAGAAAGAATACAATCCGTTTCATGCTCATCTTTTTGAATGACGTTGTTGTAATACTTCAATTACGTTTTGCAATTTATGGCCTTTAGCGTTAAGCAAAACCAAATAATGAAAAAGCAGGTCTGCAGCTTCATTTAAAAATAATTCTTCATTATCATCTTTTGATTCTATCACAAGTTCCACAGCCTCCTCTCCCACTTTTTGCGCAATTTTATTTACTCCTTTTGCAAAAAGCCGTGCAACGTACGACTCTTCAGCAGATGCCTGCCTGCGAAGTGCAATAATATCTTCGAGGTATAATAAAAAATCTTCACTATGGTTTCTTTCACTGAAGCAGGTATCTGCGCCTGTATGGCACACGGGGCCTGCGGGGTGTGCTTTGATAAGCAGAGTATCATTGTCGCAATCAACCTGAATTTGTTTCAGGTATAAAAAATTACCGCTTTCCCCGCCCTTTGTCCAAAGCTTTTTCCTGCTGCGACTGTAAAAAGTTACTTTCCCTGTTTCCTCCGTTTGCTGCAATGCTTTCTCATTCATGAATCCAAGCATCAGCACTTTGTGAGTCGAGTAGTCCTGCACGATTGCAGGAATGAGACCATCTGAATATTTTTTAAAATCTATGCCCTCAAATCCTGAAGATAGGTTAGAAACATGTTTCTTTTTCTTACCAGCCATTAAAATTATTTTTGGTGGTGAACAGAATTAATTACAGTCAAAAAAATTTACTGAATATTTCTTAGCCGTTCCAACAATTCATTCAAAATAAATTCAAACCTGTCCGTATAATATTCCCTTCTTACTTTCTGATCTTTTTTCATCCAATAAAATATCATTACCGGTGCGATATTCAATATCAAAACTAAATAAACCATTCAGAGCCTTACACAGATACTTTTTTGTGCGAGAAATTTCTTTAGGTCTGTTATATCAATTTCCCTGAAATGAAAAATACTTGCAGCCAATGCGGCATCAGCTTTTCCTTCTTCAAAAACATCCACAAAATGATCCATTGTACCGCCGCCGCCACTCGCAATCACAGGCACAGGAAGGCTTTCAGCTAACAATTTTGTTATGTCTAACGCAAATCCCTGTTTCGTGCCGTCATGATTCATCGAGGTCAGTAATATCTCTCCTGCACCCAATGCCACTCCTTGTTTTGCCCAATCAACACATTTGGTTTCTGTTTTCAATCTTCCTCCGTTCAAATACACATACCATTCACCATCTTCTTCTTTTCTCGCATCAATCGCAAGCACTACGCACTGGCTGCCAAATTCTTTTTCCAGTTCTGTTATTAATGCAGGACTGTTGAATGCAGCAGTATTCACAGAGATTTTATCAGCGCCATTTTGCAATAATACACGTACATCTTCCACCGATGAAATTCCACCACCAACCGTAAAAGGAATATTGATATGATGAGCAATTCTGTTCACCAAAGCACTCAACGTTTTTCTTTTTTCATGTGTGGCTGTAATATCAAGGAACACCAATTCATCTGCTCCCTGCTTCGCATACAAAACGCCAAGCTCCGCAGGATCGCCTGCATCACGAAGATTGATGAAGTTGGTGCCTTTTACCGTGCGTCCGTCTTTTATATCGAGGCATGGTATGATTCTTTTTGTCAGCATTATTCTTTGTCTTTCGCTTGCTTCAATAATTCTTCTGCTTTGCGGATACGTTCTAATTTTTCATTTTCAATAATCTCCTTTTGTGCATAAAAATAATTATTGACTGATTGCACGATAAATTTTTTTGTATCATCCCAATCTATTTCAATCAGCATTTCGGGTACAATTGAATCATCAGCAAAATCAATCGCCATTAATGATTCCAAAACAAACGTGAGTGTAATAAAAGGATAGCGTTTTTTGAAACCCATCAATAGTTCACGAAGTGAATATTCTTTTAACAGGAAAGCGATATCAATAAAATCTTTTTTTTCTTTTCTGCCGGTTATAGCCTCCAGTTTCATCGCAGCAATTTCTCTTTTGTCTGCCAGTCTAAATCCGTCTTCGAAGATTACAGAAAACAAAAAAGGTATATGCCAGTTAAAGAAATCAACTTTTATTTCGCGGATAAACGAGGTGAACCCATTCCTGTTTTCCCAATTTACCTTGAAATCACCAAAAGATTCACCCAAAAATTGCTGCATTTCTTTTTTGTCGAAGTGCCTGTCAGTAAATAAATCCAGGTCAACAGATTTGCGATGACCCATTTGTAAAGCAAGTGCAGTGCCGCCTACCAGCCTGAATGAATGAAGTTCATTTAACCGGAACAAATCAATCAGCAATTTTATGAGATCGGGTGAAACTGCCTGGTAGTTGAGCATTTAAAATCTTGTATTGGAATATTAAACAATTTTGATGCAAACACCGTAGTGAGTTCTTTCAGATAAGGCGCAGTAACAAGCGCATACTTTACCTTTTCTTCCCCGTAAAAACTTACAACTTCGAGCATGTCTTCCCAAATGCCATAATCAAATACTCTTCTTATAATAGCATTCGCCTGACTAAAGTAATCAAGTTTATTGAAATCAGTATCCCAGAAAGCCTGCTTCGAAAGATGAATAATGTCTGTGGCCGGTATATGCGGGTACAACTCTCCCAAACCTTTTGCTGTAACAGGTTGTAAACCATTTCCAAAATCTGCATGCTCTTGATTGGAATCATTCATGATGCAAAGTTCGTTAATTCTTTCAATGAAATTTTGTTTTCATAGATCGCTTTGCCGATAATAACTCCGCCGCATCCCATCTCAACTAATTCTTCTATATTTTTCAGAGAACTGATCCCGCCACTTGCAATAAAATGGAGTTGAGGAAATTTTGCTATAATATTTTTATAAAGTTCACTGGATGGACCTTCCAGTTTACCGTCTTTGTTTACATCAGTGCAGAAAACCTGTTCCACTCCATGTTCCATATACTTCTGAATAAAATCATATACCCATATATCTGTTGTTTCCGTCCATCCGCTGACAGCGATCTTTTCATCTTTCACATCAGCCCCCAATAAAAATTTATCAGCCCCGAAGATCAATAGCCATCTTACAAATTCTGTTTCATTTTTTACCGCTATACTTCCCACGGTTGTCATTGTTGCACCTGAATTAAAAACAATTTTTACATCTTCTTCTCTTTTGATGCCACCGCCAAAATCAATTGACAATGATGTTTTGGAAGCAATTGTTTCTAATACGTTCCAATTTTTTACTTTTCCTGCTTTGGCACCATCGAGATCAACAAGGTGCAATCGCTTCAGACCGGCATCTTCAAATTGCTTTGCAACTTCGAGAGGGTGTTCATTATAAATTTTCTTTTGAGAGTAATCTCCCTGAGTCAGTCGAACACATTTACCATCTATGACATCTATTGCAGGTATAATTTGCATGTACGATTTACGATTTACGAATTATGATTTACGATTAGAGATGGATAAAATTTTTAAGTATTTGTTCTCCTGCTGCCGCACTTTTTTCCGGGTGAAACTGCAGACCGTAAAAATTATTTTTATGTAATGCTGAACTATATGGCAGCACATAGTCTGTTGTTGCAATTGTTTTGTCACCAAATGCTGCATAATATCCATGAACAAAATAGCAATAACTGTTTTCCTTAACATCCTTGAAAATTGAAGATTGCAGATTGAAAATTGTATTCCATCCAATCTGCGGAGCTTTAAACTTTGAACTTTGAACTTTGAACTTCTTCACTTCCTCATCAAATATTCCCAAGCACTCCGTGTCATTTTCTTCCGAATACTTACACATCAACTGCATGCCCAAACATATTCCAAGTACGGGTTGTTGAAGATTTTTTATTACAGTATCCAATCCTCTTTCTTTTAAATAACGCATGGCACTGCTTGCCTCTCCAACTCCGGGAAAAATTATTTTATCTGCTGATTTTATTTTTTTATAATCATCCGTAACAATTGCTGACACTCCGATCCGTTCCAAAGCATATAAGACACTTTGAATATTTCCTGCATTGTACTTTATTATTACGAGATTCATTTTACTTTAAAATAGATTGAAGAAAATTTTTTGTCGCACCCTCTATATCTGCTGGATTCTCTAAAGCTTTTATATATGCGGTTCCGATGATGGCGCCATTTGCATGAGCGCAAGCCATATTAAATGTTTTTTTATCTTTTATTCCAAAACCAACGAGGATGGGATTTTTAAGGTTGTAACTTTTTAGTCGCTCCAGGTATTTTTCCACTTCTGAAAAATCTTTGTCTTTTCCCGTGATGGAAGTTGATGAAACAGCATATAAAAAACCGGAACTTAGTTGATCCAATTTTTTTATACGTTCTTCTGATGTCTCAGGCGTAACAAGAAAAACAAAATCCAATCTGTATTTTTTTATAATGCTGCTATACTCTGTTTCATATTCATATTCGGGCAAATCTGGAAGTATTAAACCATCAACATCAACTTCCAAAGCATCGGCACAAAATTTTTCAAAGCCATGTTGCAAAACCGGATTCATATAGCCCATCAATAAAACCGGCAAATGAATTTCTTTTCTGAAATCTTTTAACTGCTCAAAAA
>JAHEZC010000288.1 GCA_023251275.1 Parafilimonas sp.
AACCCGTATAAACTCTTAGCATACAAAACGATTGGTCTTGACAGGGAAAATTCACAAAAAGTCGGGCTCGAACAAACTTATGACAGCCTGCTGAAAGGTACAACAGGCAAGCGTTTGGTAAGATATATCGGCGGCGGTGTTGCTGTGCCGATGGATGAGAATAATTACCAGATTGAACCCGAAGATGGAAAGGATATCATAACAACTATAGACATACATATCCAGGAAATAGTTGAGAATGCATTGATGAAAATGATGGTAGATAATGAGGCAGAGCAGGGTTGTGCAATTGTGATGGAAGTAGGCACCGGCAAAATAAAAGCCCTGGCAAACCTGGGCAAAGGAACTGATGGAAACTATTGGGAAGATTTTAATTATGCAATGACACCAACAGAACCCGGCTCTACTTTTAAGCTTGCCACACTGTTGTCAGTATTGGAAGACAAAAAGTTTTCTTTGAGCAGCCCGGTAAATCTCGGCGGCGGCGTATGGCAGATAAATGGCCAGACTGTTTATGACAGTGAAAAACATGGCACTTATGAATCTACAGTAAAAAGGGCATTCGAATTGAGTTCTAATGTAGGGCTTGCAAAACTTGCTTACAGCAGCTATGCGGCTAACCCGTCTCAGTTCATTAATCATCTGAAAAAACTGGGTATGGACGTGCCAACAGGAATTGATTTATATGGAGAACGCAGCCCCGTGGTTTACAAACCCGGCAGCAGGTACTGGAGCGCTACCACATTGCCGTGGATGGCTTTTGGCTATAATCTTGCTATTACTCCGCTTCACACATGTATGCTGTACAATGCCGTAGCAAATAATGGAACAATGATGAAGCCCTACCTGTTATCTGCAGTAAAAAAGGATGGCAACATCAGCAGAGAAATTCAGCCGGCAGCTTCAGCGCAAAAGATTTGCAGCGAGGAAACCTTAAAGGATTTAAAAGAATGTTTAATTGGCGTATGTTCCGATTCAGGATCAACCGGGTACAGGCTTTTCAAAGGCACTCCTTATAAAGTTGCAGGCAAAACCGGAACCGCACTTGTGGCGAACGGCTCAAGAGGTTATGCAGATCATATTTATCAGTCATCTTTTGCAGGTTTCTTTCCCGCAGATGATCCGCAATATTCATGTGTAGTCGTAATTAAGAATAAACCGAACGCGGTTAAATTTTATGGGGCTTCTGTTGCAGGGCCGGTGTTTAAAGAAATCGCTGACAGGCTATATATGATTTATGTAAAACATAATGACATCCTTAACTATACGGCCGAAACAGGAAAAGACAGCAACTGGTACAGCTATTCAGGGAGAAAAGACGATATCGAAAAAATGATCAAGTATCTGAATATACCCTATGTTGATTCAACCAATACCAATTCTGAATGGACAAAGATGTACCAGCAACATTCTGCTCCTGTGCTGAGTAAAATAGACATAAGCGATAATTCAATGCCGCTTTTGGCAGGAATGGGTTTAAAAGATGCTTTATTCATAAGCGAAAACATTGGAATAAAACTGAATATAAAAGGTAAAGGAAAAGTAAGTATGCAATCTGTTGCCGCAGGTCAGCCTGTAGCAAAAGGGCAGACGGTGGACATTGTGCTGAATTGATACACGGCAACTTTTAAATTACTGCTGTGCAGAATCACCGGCAGTACATGAAAAGCCTGATGAAAGAGCTGCAGGATATATTATACAAAGTACGCCTGCAATCGGTAAATGGAAAAACTGATGTGCAGGTAAAGGATGTTCAGATAGATTCAAGAAAGGTATCTGCAGGGTCAGTATTTGTTGCCATTCGCGGGGAAAAAACAGACGGTCATAAGTTCATTGAAAAAGCAATTGAATCAGGTGCATCAGTAATTGTATGTGAAGTGATGCCGGACAATATCACCGAAGGTATTACTTATGTGCAGGCAGTGAATACGAATGAAGCAGTTGCATACATGGCGCATAATTTTTATGACGGGCCTTCGACAAAAATAAAATTGATTGGAGTTACCGGAACCAACGGCAAAACAACGATAGCTACGTTGCTATTTAAGCTCTTTAAACAACTGGGTTACAAATGCGGATTGATAAGCACAGTTCAAAACCAGGTTGATGATGAAGTTGTTCCTTCAACGCATACCACACCTGATGCAGTAAGTTTGAGCCTGATGCTTGGCCAAATGGTTGATTCAGGTTGCAGTCATGTGTTTATGGAATGCAGCAGCCACGCCATCAGGCAGCATCGCATAACCGGGCTGCATTTTAACGGTGCTGTGTTCAGCAACATCACGCATGATCATCTGGATTATCATGGAACTTTTGAAGAATATATCAGGGTAAAAAAAAGTTTCTTTGATGGCCTCAGTAATGACGCATTTGCTATCTCAAACCTCGATGATAAAAGGGGCACAGTGATGCTTCAGAATACATCGGCAAAGAAATATTTCTACAGCCTTAAAACTGTAGCAGATTTCAAGGGAAAGATTGTGGAAAATGCACTCACAGGGCTGGTAATGATGATCAATGACCGGGAAGTTCATTTCAGGTTAATCGGTGAATTCAACGCATACAACCTGCTGGCAGTGTATGGCACTGCAATCTGCCTTGGTGAGAACAGCGATGAAGTACTGAGAATATTAAGTATGCTAAGCGGTGCGGAAGGAAGATTTGATTACATCATCAGCAATAAACAGATCATTGGCATCGTGGATTATGCACATACACCGGATGCATTGGAAAATGTTTTGATAACAATTAAGAAACTGAGGAAAGGATATGAACAGATCATTACAGTAGTAGGTTGTGGAGGCGACAGGGATAAAACAAAACGTCCGGTTATGGCGCAGATAGCTTGTGATTTCAGCGACCGTGCCATTTTTACCAGCGACAATCCGCGTCAAGAAAAGCCGGAAGATATTTTAAAGGATATGGAAGCAGGATTAAATGCTGCTGCAAAACGTAAAGCTATTTCTGTACCGGACAGAAGAGAAGCAATAAAACTGGCTGTAAGTTTTGCCAATAAAGAAGATATCATTCTGCTGGCAGGAAAAGGACATGAAAAATATCAGATCATCAACGACGAATACCTGCCATTTGATGATAAAGAAGTTTTGAAAGAAATGTTTGATCTGTTACAAAAATGAAATGAAGTCAATGACCACGGCAATAATTCTGCCATAGACAATTGACCGTTGACAAATATGCTATACTATTTATTTACATGGCTGAAGCAGGAATTTAACCTGAGCGGAGCGGGGTTGTTTCAATTCACAACCTTCAGGGTTGCTATGGCAATTTTATTTTCACTCATCATTGCAACTGTGTACGGCAAAAGAATTATAAACCTGCTGAAAAGAAAACAAATCGGAGAGTCGGTGCGTGATCTCGGTCTTGCCGGTGAGCAGCAAAAGAAAGGTACGCCGACAATGGGTGGTATCATCATACTGCTTGCTATTCTTATACCTACTCTCTTATTTGCTGATCTGAACAAAGTGTATGTAAGGCTGATGCTGCTCTGCACGGTATGGCTGGGTGTAATTGGATTCCTCGATGATTATTTCAAACTCCAGGCAAGAAAAAAAGCCCGTGAGCGTGGAGAAAATTATCAGAAGAAAGATAGTCATGGATTAGCAGGTATTTCAAAGATCATCGGGCAGGTAGGATTAGGAATAATCATTGGCGCCACTTTGTATTTCAGTAGCAGTGTAACCGTAGAACGAGAGATCGTGGGACAGCAAAATGCAGGTCAGACACTTGAACGCGGCGAAAGAATAGCAAAGGACAGCAACATTGTTGTATATACAATTGAAGGAATAGACAGAAAATTTGTAAAAGTACAAACACCGATTACTACTATTCCTTTTGTAAAGGGACATGAATTCAATTACAGCAGGTTGATAGATTGGGCCGGCCCGGGTGCAGATAAGTACACCTGGATCATTTATATCATCATAGTGACGTTCATTGTAACTGCTGTTTCAAATGGTGCAAATATTACGGATGGTCTCGATGGACTGGCTGCAGGTGTAAGCGCTATTATTGGTGCAGGCATTGGAATTTTCGCTTATGTAAGCGGTAATTACAAATTCGCCGAATACCTCAATATCATGTATATACCAAACCTGAATGAGCTTTCAGTTTTTATCGGTGCATTTGTTGGTGCATGCATTGGTTTTCTTTGGTACAATGTTTACCCTGCACAGGTGTTCATGGGAGATACGGGGAGTCTTGCACTGGGTGGTATCATTGCATCGCTGGCAATTATTGTGCGAAAAGAATTGCTTATACCCATTTTTTGCGGAGTATTCTTTATCGAAATTTTAAGTGTCACGATCCAGGTAACTTATTTTAAATACACAAAGAGAAAATATGGCGAAGGGCGACGGGTTTTTTTGATGAGTCCACTCCATCACCATTACCAGTTGAAAGGATTTCATGAAAGCAAAATTGCAGTAAGGTTCTGGATCGTCACAATTCTTTGCGTGATTTTATCAATAGTAACATTGAAAATAAGATAGACAGGAATAATTAAAAATCTAAAGCATAAAATGCAATAAGGCAAAAGATAAAATCAGGTATCGCTTCAAAAAAGTAA
>JAHEZC010000289.1 GCA_023251275.1 Parafilimonas sp.
CACTATACTGGTTGCGAATGCCCAGGATGAAGTAATCAAAGAAGAAAGTGAGGGATAATATATAATACTTCTATCACAGATTTACACACTGCAAACACCTTTATCTCTATTCAATCCAAAATGATCTATTCTATTTCTAATGACATTCTGAATATCGCGATTGCAGAAAAAGGCGCAGAATTGCAAAGCATTATTCATACAGAATATGGGATTGAATATTTATGGAGCGGTGATGCAAAATTCTGGGGAAAGAAAAGCCCGGTGCTGTTTCCTGTTGTCGGCACTTTAAAGAATAACAACTATGAATACAAAGACCGGAAATATAATTTAGGCCGGCATGGTTTTGCAAGAGATATGAACTTTACGGTTACAGCACATACAGATGATGCTATTACCTTCACCCTCACTGAGGATGAAAATACTTTACAAAAATACCCTTTCCATTTTCGATTCTCACTGCGTTATGCAGTGCAGGAAAATCAATTGCATATAACATATATCACAGAAAATGTAAATGATGCAGAAATTTTTTTTTCTGTGGGCGGTCATCCCGCATTTAAAGTGCCATTGATCGAGGGAACTGCATTTGAAGATTATTACCTGGCGTTTGCTGAAATTGAAGATGCAGGCAGGTGGCCTCTTTCAGCAGACGGATTGATAGAAGGGTTTACCATCCCGGTTTTGGATAATACCAATATACTTCCCTTAACCAAAGCTTTATTGTATGAAGATGCATTGGTATTCAAACACCTCCGTTCAAAAAATATTTCTCTCCTCAGCCATAAAACTCTTCATGGATTAAAACTGGATTTTGACGGCTTTCCATTCCTCGGTATCTGGAATGCAAAAGATGCAGATTTTGTATGTATCGAACCCTGGTGCGGTATTGCAGACAGTGTTCACGCAACCGGAAAGCTTGAAGAGAAAGAGGGCATCATTGTGCTTCTTCCATTTGAAAAATTTGAAAAGATGTGGAGCATTGAATTGTTTTGATTTACCTGAAAATATAATGAGACAATTTTTTCATCCTATTTGTGTGCACAATCAAAACAATATTGCGGCAAAGCTGCACTTCATTTTTTCTTTTTCGAAAGTGCATTGATCAACACCGGTAACAAAACTAAATTAGTGAGCGTGCCTGCAACGAGAGTAAGTGATGTAAGCCATCCAAGACCTTTTGTACCTCCAAATTGACTGAAACAAAAAATAATAAATCCTGCAATGAGCACCAGCGATGTATAAATAATGCTGATGCCGGTATAGCGGATGGTCTGCATTAAAGTATGCTGTACATTAAAATTATAATGCGGAAGTTCCTGCTTATAGTTTACAAGAAAACGTATCGTTACATCTATGGCAATCCCTAATGCAACACTGAAAATAAGCACGGTAGAAGGTTTTAATGGTATGCCTGCCCAGCCCATTACACCCGCCGTAATAATCAGCGGAATAATATTTGGGATTAGAGAACATAATAAAATTCTTGCAGAACGGAAAAGGTAAAACATGCATAACGCAATCAGCAAAAATGCCCAGAAAATACTTTCTTTTAATCCATTGATGATAAAAGCAGTTCCTTCCAAAAACGTTACGCTTGAACCCGTGAACGTGATGTGGTAATTGGCAGTATCAAATATTTTTCGGGCAACAGTATCAAAATCATTTAGCAGCGCCGGAAGTTTTGCACTTCCGATATCTTTCATATTTACACTGATTCTTGCAAACTGTTTGGTGCTGTCAATAAAACCGCTTAGCATTTTTGTAAGCACGTTTTTCGAAGAACTGTCTTTGGCGCCTGTCCTTAAATACCTGCCCATCAGCGGCATATCAAATTCCGTCGGTGTGGTGTAATTCACACTATCACCACCATAATAAGCCTGTTTGGCAAATTTCAATCCTTCCACGAAAGAGAGTGGCTTCGCAGTCTCCGGTCTCGCAGCAATATATTGTGATAACTCATTTATCTTTTCAATCGAAGCCAACGATTTAACCAACCCGTTTTTCTTTTTGGTATCTATCATAATCTCTAATGGCATAATGCCATCGAAATTTTTCTCAAACCATTTCAAATCCGTATATACTTTATCATTCTTTGGCAGATCATCTACTATAAATCCTTCACTTTTAAGCTTTGTAATTCCGATGATGGCAATGATAAGAGCAACAACTGTAGCTGCATAGATCCATTTGGTGTGGTGGATTGTCCAGCGTTCAATGCGAACTAAAATTTTCGCCAGGAATTTATTATCAAGATATTTTACATGCCTTTTTTCAGGAGCGGGGATATAACTTAATACAGAAGGAATAAAAATAAGCGAGATAATAAACAACATCATAATGTTAATACCGGATACAACTCCAAATTCTTTCAGCAATACACTGCGTGTAAAAGCGAATACGGTAAAGCCAATAGCTGCCGATATATTACAAAACAACGTTACCACCCCCATTTGCCCTACCATAGTTACCAATGCGTTATATTTATTCCCTTTTTCGCGATAGCTGATATGATACTTATTGAGAAAATAAATACAGTTGGGAATGCCAATTACTACTACCAATGGAGGAATTAATGCCGTAAGTAAAGTGATTTTATAACCAAACAAAACCATTGTTGCAAGACTCCATACCACACCCATGCCCACCACAATAAGGCTCATAATTGTAGCGCTGATAGACCGGAAGAAAATCAGTAAGGTTATGGCAGATAATATCAATGAACCGATCAGGAACCAATTCATTTCATCAGCAATCCTGTTTGCGATATTGTCACGGATAAACGGCAAACCGCTGAGATGAACAGATAGCTTTGTATCATATTCAAATTTATAAACCTGCGCAAGTATTTCCTGTATGAGATGTGCACGGGACTTGCTGTTGACAGAATCTTTGTTTAGCCGCACACCCACTACGTAAGCATGTGTATCCGGATTATATAACAAGCTGCGATAAAAAGGAAGATTTTCAAAAATGGTTTTGCTGCTATCGAGTTTTTGCTTTGATGTATAAGGGTAAGCAAAAATTTTTTTTGGGTTAAGTTTTTCTGTATTGGTGTCTTTTATGAAAATTACAGTTTCGGGTACGCTTAAAACATTTTCAACTCCGGCAAGGTTTTTTAAATTTTTGTCCAGTGCACCTACAGCATTAAATATCTGCGGTGTAAAAAAATTTTTTTCTTCGATGCCAAGCACCATGGTGTTGCCATCATCCCCGAACTTTTTACGGAAATCCTGGTATTCTTTATACTTGATATTATCAGAAGGTATCGCTCTTGAAAATTCATAACTCAACTGCACTTTTGAAGCGATAAAACACATAAAGACAGTAAGCAAAAACAATACGATCAATAATGGCAAACGATATTTAAGAATAAACCGCCCGGTTTTATACCACATGCTTTGCAGATTAAATTTGAAAATTCCGCTGCAAAGAAACAGATTAATTAATTCCGTTTAACTTAAAGTCGCTGCTCTTTAAATACAGATATATGCCTGTCCTTTACTAATTTTACAAACACTTTATGAAGTATTTCAACTGGAACGATACCGTGAATTTGATCAGCAAGGTTACCCCGCGCCGTGCGTGGAATGCTGCAAAAGTAATGGCGAGCTACCAGTTGAGTAAGCTTACCGGCAAGCCGGTTCAATGGGGCTATCCGCTGTCTGTTTCTTTTGAGCCAACCACATCGTGCAACCTGCGCTGCCCGGAATGCCCAAGCGGGTTAAGAGAATTCACCCGTCCGACGGGTATGCTGAAAAAGGATTTTTTTCGTGAAACAATGGATGATATTTCCAAAGATATATTATACCTCATCTTTTATTTCCAGGGAGAGCCTTATCTAAATCCTGATTTCCTTGATATGGTGAAATATGCGCACGACAAAGGCATTTATACGGCTACATCCACCAATGCGCATTATTTAACAGATCAAAAGGCCCGTAAAACTGTCGAAAGCGGGCTGGACAGATTAATAATTTCCATTGACGGCACTACACAGGATGTTTACCGGCAATACCGCGTAGGAGGTAAGCTGAGTAAGGTTCTGGAAGGCGCAAAGAATATTGTAAAATGGAAAAGAGAACTAAAAAGCAAAACACCGTTTGTATTCTTTCAGTTTCTGGTGGTAAAGCCCAATGAGCACCAGATCGAAGATGTAAAAAGACTTGCCAAAGAAATAGGTGTTGACCAGGTTCGTTTTAAAACTGCGCAGGTGTACGATTATGCAAATGATCCGAATCATTTAATTCCCACTATTGATAAATACAGCCGTTATAAAAAAGATAAAGATGGGAAAGTAAAGGTGAAAAGCGGGCTGAATAACCATTGCTGGAAGCTCTGGCATGCCAATGTGATTACATGGGACGGCCTGGTAGTACCTTGCTGCTTTGATAAAGATGCGATGCATCGTCTCGGAAACCTGGAAATGCAATCCTTCAAAGATATCTGGCATAATGATAATTACAAACAATTCAGAAAAGAACTGATGACCAGCCGAAAGAATATTGATATCTGCGCCAACTGCAGTGAGGGGTTGACGGTGTGGGAGGATTGATGCGGGGGAATATTTTTTAAAA
>JAHEZC010000290.1 GCA_023251275.1 Parafilimonas sp.
AAAAATATCCTTTCGCTGTTGGAATATACATATGACGTTATCCTTTAAAAATTTTATCCAAATGATATTCCAAAAAAGTTTTGTGGGGGTAATATTTTTGAGGCATAATAATTTTTATCCCATCTATCGAAGCAAAATATTTTGAATAATATTCTTCTTTACTTTTTTTCTTTAAATCATTAGACAATAGAATTTCATATTTTTTATCTATGCCTATATAACCCTTGTCATAAGCTCTGTCGTATAATGGTGAGAGGCAAATACCATTTTCGGGATTGAGTCTTTCTTTTTCATTTTTTGACCACGGTATAATATGACTTGCTATTAATAAATCCGGAATGTTTATACCTGTAATAGCACACTTACCACCATAATTAGCAATTACTATCTGTCGGAATACATTTTGATTTACTCGTGTTTTTATTTCACGAAGCTTGTATTCACCTTTCAAATGCTCCGTTCCTTTTAATGTTTCAGAAAATTTATCTTCCAAAGTAATTTTTTCTTTTTCAGCGAGTATCCTTTCACTTTCAAACAGTAATTCATCTTTGTTATTGATGAACTCATTCCAAATTGGTTCTACTTGTTTTTTGCCACCCGGCAATCCGACAATTCCCCTTTGTTGATGATATGGATCAACACTTGCAAAATTGTTAAGCCGCATAGCAACCGATCCTGATGTTCTGCCAAGCATGCTTGCCAAATGAATAATCTCAGGTGTTCGAGAATGTAGTTTACCAAATGGTAATTTGAGATACAAATTCAGCGCAAGAATTAATTCATCTCTTGACCAAAGTTTTCTTTCAGCCATTTTATTTTTTAACTACAAAACTACTTTCAGAATCCTTTCTAATTGTGTACTTTAAGTCACGTTGAGTAAAATGTGCAAAATGTTTCAACTTACATTCCCAGAGCGTAATAATTTTTCATCCATCTTTTTTCAAAACCTTTACTGCTTTGGTATCATTGGCAATGTTGCCATTTATTTTTGTGAGCCACCATTCTGTTCTTGTTTGCAGCACTACAAAATATTTACAGTTCTTATGTCCATGCCAGAAACAGCCATGTATAAAAATTATTGTTCCGTATTTGGGTAATACGAGGTCAGGTTTGCCCGGTAAGGTTTTATCATGCAGTTTATAACGAAAGCCCTGTGCATGCAGAAATTTCCGCACCAGCAGTTCTGGTTTTGTATCCTTGCCTTTTATGCGGCTCATATTAAAACTGCGCTGCTGTGGTGTGTGTACGTCTGGCATATCAGTGAACAAATGTAACTGCCTTCTCCCAATGAAGATGGAAAGGGAATTTGGCCGGTGAGCAGCAATTGAAACAATAAGCCCTAAGCAATTGTTTTTGCCAATTCCTTCAACTCCTTATCGCTAATATTTTCCTTTTCCGATTTGTCAAAAATGGAGGCAAGGTAAACGGTTTCAGCAATTATTTTAACGCAGGTAATTACTCTTGCACCACCACTTTTTCCTTTACCTTTTGAAGTAATGGCCAAACGGATTTTGTAAAAATCTTTTCCTAAATGAGTACCAATTACCGGATCTTTCATTAATTGCGCTGCAAGCGCAGCAATATCATTTTTAAGAGAAGGTTATTTCTTCGCCAGTTTCTTAGCTTCATTGCGAAAATGCGGTGTTGCTTCAACTCTATAGTTCATCCAAAAGCTGTTGTAACGGAATTGATTTTATTTTTCCCCTTTCGATTTGAGCGACCTGTTGCATCCCTTTTTTAATGCTCTTAAGCACCGCAGGTTTTTTTGGAGAATGCCTTTTTGTGTTTTTCGCATTCTTTAATTCATCAGTAATTTTCTCCCATTCATTAATTGGAATAAACACTCCGACAGCCCGGCCTTTAGCATCATAAGTATATTGAAAAGACATGTTTATTATTTATTGTAAAAATAATATTTTTTCTGTTTCAAATGATTGCATTACTCGTCATCATCATTTCTGAAACCGATTTTTCTGCGTGGCGCTTGCGGAGGATTGAGTAATTGCTTCAGGTATTCAAAGATGAGTGCAATGTCTTCATCATGTTTGGTGAGTTTCCTTTCTATTTTTTCCAGTTGCAACAGGATGTCTTTGTGTGTCAGAAGCATTTCTCTCATTTTTGTAAATACACGTATGATTTGTATGTTTACGCGTATAGCTGTTTCGCTGTTTAACACACTGGAAAGCATGGCAACACCTTGTTCGGTAGAGGCAAATGGTATGTATTTGAAATGTTGCCCTCTTCCACTCTTTAAGGTCGCAAATTGCGACCTTAAAATCAGGATGTAACAAATTTCCGACCACCTCGCAAATACGTTCTATTTTCTTTAGCTCAATTTGCGCTGATCTGATTTTTGTAAAACAGATTAAAGCGTTTTATCATGCAGTTTATAACGAAAGCCCCGCGCATGCAGGAACTTCCGCACCAGCAGTTCTGGTTTTGTGTCCTTGCCTTTTATGCGGCTCATGTTGTAGCTGCGCTGCTGCGGTGTATGTACGTCTGGCATTTAGCTAAATTAGAATTTGAAAATGGATAATGCTTTATTTGGGGCGCAATTATCATCATGAATAATTCACTAAATTTGAAAAAAAATTATGGAAGCCATCACTATATTAAAAAATGAATCCAATAACCACCGCTTGATACAGATTGACCTCGACATGCTCGCAAAAGATGAAGAGCAGCTTGAAGATGTTTATGATATAATTGCCGTTGAATTGCGTAAAACCGAAGAAACAGTGCCGTGGGAGCAGGTAAAGCAACAACTTCGGCAAGAAGGTAAATTATAAAGCATGTACCGGATTGAAGTAAAGAAATCTGCTCAAAAGGAATTGTCTCAAATTTCTCCCCCTTATAATAAAAATATTGTTGAAGCTATAGATGAACTTGCATCTAATCCAAGACCTGCCGGCGCAAAAAAATTAAAGGGCAGTGAAGCATATAGAATAAGAGTAGCTGATTACAGAATTATTTACACTGTTGAAGATGTGATTAAAGTGGTGGAAGTTCAACGAATTCGCCACCGAAAGGATGCTTACAAAACATGAGTTAAAATCTGATTTCCGCACCAGCAGTTCAGGCTTTGTATTCCTTCCTTTTTATCCGGCTCATCCTGATATGCCATCGGGACAAGTTATTGTAGCTGCGCTGCTGCGGTGTATGCACGTCTGACATACCTGCCTGCGGCTTCAATAAGTTTAAAATTTACAGTTACTTTGCAGACAATGTACACCCTCCAGGTCATATTACAAAAACTTAGGAAGCACAAGCCGGAATTACAGCGGAAATATCCCATTTCCCGGGTAGGTGTATTCGGCTCCTACGCAAGAGGCGAGGCCACGATAAACAGCGATATTGATATTGCCGTGGAAATTACCGGCACGATGGGTCTGAATTTTGTTGCCATGGCTGACGAATTGGAAGGGCTCTTTGGAATAAAAACCGATGTTGTTCCGCTTCGTGCTATCAAAACGCAATATTTGCCCGCTGTTCAAAAAGATATTGTGTATGCCTGAAAGAAAACCTTCTGCGATAATCAATGATATGCTCCATTGTATTGATCATATTGTACTTTATACAGGCGATCTTTCCCTGGAAGAGTTTTCAATGAATTTCATGGCTGTTGAAGCTTGTCTTTACAATATTCAGATAATTGGAGAAGCTGCTTCGCATCTGCCGGAAGAAGTAAAAGAAAGGGAAACACATATTCCATGGGCTTTAATAAAAGGAATGCGAAACAGATTGATTCATGAGTATTTTGGTACCGATCTTTCGCTGGTATGGCATGTAGCCAAAACCGAACTTCCATCGTTTAAAGCTGAGTTGGAAAGAATTCAATCTGAACTTTTAGAAAAAGGCAAATAAGAATAACTAAACTTTCTAACCAGTAATTCAAGCTTCGTGTCCTTGCCATTTATGCGGCTCATCCCGATAGTCATAGGGACAAGTTGTTGCAGTTGCGCTGCTGCGGTGTAAGTACATCCGTCATCGAAAAAATTATCTTCCTGCAATTTCTTTAAACTCATCTATCGTTACAATATTGACTTTGGGAAAACTGAGCAGCCGGAGAGAATTAAAATCTTTATCGTGTGTAAGCAGGCAATTTGCGTTGGCTGCCACTGCACAATCCACGAATTTATTATCATCTTCATCCGTTAACAGATTCCAGTGAAAATATACCTGCGCATAATATACGTTCGGCAACTCCTTTAAAGCGGCGATAAAATTATTGGCTACCACAGCAGAATATTTTTGCATCAATACTTCTTCGTACTCCAGTATTATCCCATCTGTGATATGCACATCAAACTTTTCAGCAAGGATTTCTTCTATCAGCCAGTGATGCAGGGATTTAGTTGAAAGGGCAGAAACCAATACATTGGTATCAATAACTACTTTCATCAAAGATTATTATTCTTTACTTTTTCCATAGGCTGTATCATCTTCATTCAGCCACCGGTTCATTGTTTCATTGGTGTATCCCTTTTCTTCCCATATCTTGTCAGCTTCCTTTATGGCTTTGCCGGCAAAGTATGAAGCGAGGTAACGTTTAATATGCAACAAATCG
>JAHEZC010000291.1 GCA_023251275.1 Parafilimonas sp.
TTTTTTCTGTGATCGCCCAATAAATACATTCGTTTTCGGCAATGCCTTTATTAATGTTATGGATAAATACTGTCGCTTCATTAATTGATGTTGCCCTGGTTCTTGCAATATATTGATTTACGCTGGCATCGGAGCGAAGAAAAAATATTGCATCAGCATCTTCTGTTGTAAGTTGTCTTAAGATCAAACGATCTGTCAGGAGCCTTGGGAATGGTGTAAATTTGAGATGCAACATTGGTCCGCCTTTGATCATTTTATGATGAGCATTTTCCGGCTGTTACGGGTTTTATCACCTGCTAAAATAATTCTTTCAGGCTGTCGTACACTTTATCATTAAATACTCAGTGCAGCATTATCACACTGTCTCAGCACTCAATCTTTTCTGCAGTTTTTTACGCTCTTCATCATCGAGTATTACCTTGCGCATGCGTATGTAGTTGGGTGTTACTTCAATGCATTCATCCTGCTGAATATATTCCATACACTCTTCCAGCGTCATTAATTTTTTCGGTGCAATATTGGTGGCTGCATCGCTGCCGCTTGCACGCATGTTGGTTAGTTTTTTTCCTTCATTGGAATTGATGACCAGGTCGCCGGGCTTATTGTTTTCTCCTACGATCATTCCTTTATACACTTCTTCTCCCGGATCAACAAAGAAGAAACCGCGATCCTGCAATTTATCCAGCGAGTATGCAGTTGTACTACCAGCATCTTTAGCAAGGAGCACGCCGTTATTTCTTCCGGGTATAATTCCCTTCCAGGGTTTATAATCCATGAACCGATGCGCCAGCACCGCTTCCCCGGCAGTAGAGGTAAGCATTTGTGTGCGCAGGGCTATCAATCCGCGTGAAGGAATTTCAAATTCAAGATGCTGCATATCTCCCTTAGTTTCCATCACATGCAGTTCGCCTTTACGGCGTGTTACAATGTCAATCACTTTGCTTGCATATTCCTGCGGTACGTCCACCACCAATATTTCATAAGGCTCGGATTTTACACCGGCAACAGTTTTCACAATTACCTGTGGCTGTCCGACTGTTAATTCATACCCTTCCCGGCACATGGTCTCAATCAATATACCAAGATGAAGAATGCCACGGCCATATACGATGAAGCTATCTGAGTTGCCGGTATCTTCCACACGCAATGCAAGATTTTTTTCGGTCTCTTTCATCAGCCTGTCGCGCAAATGACGTGAAGTAACAAACTTTCCATCTTTGCCATAAAACGGAGAATTGTTAATACCGAAAAGCATGCTCATCGTTGGCTCATCCACGCTGATCACCGACAATGCCTCCGGGTTTTCAAAATCAGCAATGGTATCGCCAATATTGAAATCTTCAAGTCCGACCACAGCACAAAGATCACCTGCCAGCACTTCGCTCACTTTTTTCTTCCCCATTCCCTCAAATACATATAATTCTTTTATCCTTGATTTTCTTACAGAACCATCTTCCGCAACCTTAACCAATGAAACAGGCTGATTTTCTTTTATCACACCACGGCCCACTTTGCCGATTGCAATTCTGCCGAGAAAAGAAGAATAGTCGAGCGAAGTGATCTGCATTTGCAAAGTCCCTTCACTTACGTCGGGCGGTGGCACGTATTGAATAATACCATCGAGTAATGGCGTAATACTGTCCGTTTCTGTTAAGCTGTCATTGAACCAGCCATGCTTTCCACTGCCATAATAAGTTGGAAAATCCAATTGTTCTTCTGTTGCATCGAGGTTGAAGAACAGCTCGAATATTGCTTCATGCACTTCATCGGGACGGCAATTCGGTTTGTCCACTTTGTTGATCACCACTATCGGGCGCAGGTGAAGATGAAGCGCTTTCTGCAATACAAAACGGGTCTGCGGCATAGGGCCCTCAAAAGCATCTACAAGTAACAATACACCATCGGCCATTTTTAATACACGTTCCACTTCGCCGCCAAAATCTGAGTGGCCGGGCGTATCAATCACATTTATTTTTACACCTTTATATACAACGGCTGCGTTCTTGGAAAAAATGGTGATGCCACGTTCCCGTTCCAGTTCGTTTGAGTCCATAATGAGATCACCCGTATCCTCGTTGTCGCGAAATACTTTGGTTGCGTGCAGAATTTTATCTACCAGCGTGGTTTTTCCATGGTCAACGTGAGCAATGATAGCAATATTGCGAATTTCCATATCCTCTGACCCGCCAAGTGGCGGGGAACTTTTAAAATAAATGAATAATTATTTAGCCTTCAGGCAGTCGGGGCTAAGTCGGCAAATGTACGGAGAATAAGCGGGTGGGCAAGGTGAGTAATTTGTTAAGGGCTGAAACGCAGATCGTAATGCTGTTTTCCTGCATCATAAGAGACGAAATGAAAAATTTATTTAAATCACGGCCTTCTGCTTTACCTTTTCGGGTTTAATTTTTTTCCGTACTAAAATGTTTTTTTATATAAGCGAAAAAATTCTGTTCTCTGTTGCAGATTTATATATGCTCATTCCAGCGGCGGCTCGATATATTCCTCATCCCTTGGCTGCAGATGATGACGCATAATGAGACGGGCACAGGTATTCCAACGAAGGATGGCATCATCATTTCCAGATGGACGAATGGCTTCAGCTTTTTCATAATGCTCCATCGCATCACGCAGCCATTCATAAGCAATAAACCGGCCATCATGCAGGTCTTTTCTTAAAATGGATCTTCCCTGTCGCTCGCAAATTACACCGGCATAATATTGCCGTTCGTATTCATCAGCAAGACGCGGCAACAATTGCTTTGCTTTGTTCATGTCAACAGACGAAGTACCGAATTGATCGGTAATTGCCAACAGCAATATGACAACGGCTTTGGCATTTTGCGGGTCCGCTTCGAGAATGTCGAGACAGATACTTTCAGCAAGGGAGGGTTCATTGAGCAAACGGTAACGTTCAGCTTTTTCAAGCGCTTCAGGAATACTTTTGGTGGAGATAGGTTTGATCTGAAACATGGCGCAATCTTTTAAGATTTGAAAATTCAGGCAAATCACAAGCACCTCTCTTTTCAGCAGAGGCGCTTCCTAAAAGCTATTTAAATTTTGTTCCATAGAACGCCCATGACACTGATTAAACGGACCATCAGAGATATTATCCGTGCAAATCTTTCAAATCCTTGTCACCTGCGTTCCAGTTTTTTTCATTTTTAATAATTACTTAGAACGAAACATACGGAAAAATTTTCTTAACGGGTCATAAAATCTGTCCACAACTCTTTCCTTCAGCGGTATTATGGCGTTATCGGTAATTGTAATGTCTTCCGGGCAGACACTCGTGCAGCATTTTGTGATGTTGCAGTAACCGATGCCATCTTCTTTTTTCAAATCCGGGAGGCGGTCTTCAGTGTCAAGCGGGTGCATTTCAAGCGATGCCGTATATACAAAAAACCGTGGCCCGATAAATTCATTGTGAAGGTGATGTTCACGCAACACATGGCATACATCCTGGCATAGAAAACATTCAATGCATTTACGAAACTCCTGTACGCGGTCAATATCTTCCTGTACCATTCGCCAGGTACCGTCTTCCGCATCCGGCTTGCGTGGTTTTAATTTTTTTATTTTTTTCTTTACCGCGTAATTCCAGGAAACATCAGTCACCAAATCCCTGATCAGAGGGAACGCTTTCATTGGCTGCAACAATACAGGCACGTCAAGATTAAGATCGCTGAGGCGTGTCATGCACATAAGCTTGGGCATGCCATTGATCTCTGCGCTGCAGGAACCGCATTTACCGGCTTTGCAGTTCCAGCGTGCTGCAAGGTTGTTTGCCTGCGTTGCCTGTATCTGGTGTACAGCATCAAGCACAACCATGCCTTCGGAGACTTCAGTGGAATAACTCTCGAATTTTCCACCCGATGCGTCACTACGAAATATTTGAAATGTTGCTGCCGGCATAGTGCATTGGTTTTTTGTCTTTGGTCATAGCAGGATCTATTTCATTTCCACAATTATTTGCTGAAGATCGGCACGTATTTCCCGCAGCGGTTCCCGTCTTTTCTGCATTTGTCCATCTTCGCCTTTCTTTATCACAAGATTGAATTTGCCATTTTTTTCATCTTTCTGAGGAAAGTCTTCCCTGAAATGTGCGCCACGGCTTTCTTTTCGTTCAAGAGCAGCTATCATGATTGCTTCAGATACAGTAAGAAGGTTTTTCAGGTCCAATGCGGTGTGCCAGCCTGGATTATATTCGCGGTTGCCACTCACCTGAACTGTTGCCGCACGTTCCACCAGGCTATTCAAGTGCTCTTTGGCACGAACCAATTCTTCTTCTTTACGTACTATTCCAACGAGGTCCTGCATCATGTCCTGTAAGTCATATTGTACCTGGAAAGGATTTTCTCCCTGTTTTCGCTCAAACGGCTCAAGAGCCTGCCGTACTGCATTTTCAATTTCCAGCTCATCAATGGTTCCTGTTCTGTTTTCCGCCGCAAATTTTGCGGCATATTCACCGGCGCGTTTTCCAAATACTACAAGGTCGGACAGCGAGTTGCCTCCAAGCCTGTTTGCTCCATGTAGTCCTGCCGCACATTCACCGGCTGCAAAAAGACC
>JAHEZC010000292.1 GCA_023251275.1 Parafilimonas sp.
CCTGTAATATATCTAAAGATTTTTTGTGAAATTTCATCCCTTGCCTTGATACAATTATTGATAAAAAATAATGCATCAGGCCGGAAAAGATCATCATGACAAAGGGTATAGTTGCAGTACCGAAACTCCCGATTTGCAGGTAAGTAAGAAAAAGAAATGTGAATAGAAAAATATACGCCAAGACGGCCATAAAACTGTCAGTGAAACGATAAGCCAGCCAGGAGCAGGCAAGAAAAGAAAAAAAATCGGCATAATGATATTGATTGCTGAAATCATTTATGAGGAAGGTTCCGTAGAGAAACATGATTACAGAAACCAACAGCATATTATCAATACCTGCATTGTAATAATATTTTTGTTTTACAAAAAATTCTATTGCACCATAACAAAGCAGGCTCATAAAAAAGCATAAACCTGTAAGTGCGGTCATAATTGAAATGGCGCCGATCAAACCCAATAATAATGACATAAAAATAATGGCGACAAACGTGAGTACACCCAAACCTATCCTGATGAAATAATTCGGCGTGTACAGGTGATGTTTGAATGCACCCAATATTTTTTTATAGGAGTCTTCGGTAATCAACTTGTTGTGAAATGCATAAGATGCATCATCTATAACAAGTCTGTTGTACAGGTCTTCGTTTTTATACGCTGTCATTTTTATTAAACAGTTTGTTGTAATGCATCAAAAATCTTATTAATCCTATGCCTGACGCAATAAAATAAATAAAGATGAGATAAATACCGCCGATTGCATTGATCAATAAGCAAAATTAAATGACCACATAGCTCAGGGCAATATAGAAATACAATAATGTCACCACCAGGAAATAAAAAGAACGGGTATGCAGACTGTGCCGGAACAGGCCTGCACCTGCAGCGGCTATTAGCATAAACCAAAGAATAATAGTATCAAAATAAAATAACCCGGCAAGACAGGAAATCAAAAGAATATGGGTACCAAAGTTTTTATACGTAAACTCAAAATGCGCTTTAATATTTTTTCTATTACTGAGAAAGGCGAAAGCGATTAAACCTGCGCCAAGTACGATCCCGGAATAAATAATCTGTGCATTACCAAAATCATTTTCCTTTATCAAGCCTAACGGTGTAGCCGTGATGCCTGCCCATGCTGCAAGATTTGTGATGGCAAGACTCAATACACCAAGATGATCGAAATAATAGGCTGATATAAACAGCAGCACCATAGGTATAAAGGTTGCAAGGCCCCAGCGATTCCCAAACACATTATATTGAAATTGAATGTAGCCGATAAGTGTAAGTAGCAGCAGGCAACCGAGGAGTAAAATATAATCAAACCAAAAATTGGGTGATGATGTTTTTAAATTTGAATACGGTTTTGCTTTTTTTATGCAATACAAAAAACAGATGATCCAACAAAGACCAATAATGGTGATCATCACATCGTGGCCGATGGTATCAATATATTTATATATCAATATCCCAACTCCTGAAGTCAACAGGATGATCCCGGTGTACAACAAGGTTTTCAGATCCCAATAGAGAGAAACCGGTTTGCTCTTTTCAAATTGCTGAATAGTGATAAATTCGGATTCACTTATCAATCCATCTTCGGATAATTTTTGAAAAGTTTCATTGTGCATGCGCACATAAATATAGTCACATGAACCAATTCAAAGTACGATTTCTTCAATTGTTTTGTTCAGCCTGCTTCGTTCTGCGGCAAATGCCATCAGGTGACTTTCTACCGACACATCAATATTTGAAGAAAGAATAGCGGGATCCTGGTGCCCCACTGCCTGAACCCAGTCTTTCACAAGCCTGTGATCACCGCCGCCATGATAGTCTGTTTTAAGCGACCAGGAAGTTTCTCTTCCCGTCTTGAAATCAGTGATTGTATAGTTTTCCATATCTCCGACAATATCGCCCGCTGTTCCCATTATTCTCGTTACTCTTCCTTTATATGAGGTGAAAGCTTCCATCGAAAAAGCGGCCGTGATATTTTTCTCGAATTGCATATTTACTGTCAAATGATCGGGTTGGTCATTATCCATCCTGTACACGCACCTTCCATAATTCGTTGTCTTCAGATTTTTCAGTATCACCTTATCCCATTTATTAATATTCTTAGGCATATTAAAAACATACAATCTTTGTTTATCTCTTAAATATATCTGCAGCGCCGAAAACGGGCATTCGTTTTCGACAGCACAACCATCGGTGCATCTTTCTGTGCTCCCTTCAGGAGCATGCTCTTTTTTAAACCATCGCAGATCGCCGAAGCACTGGATATGCCGGGCAGGCTCATTAATCAGCCAGCGCAGAATATCTGTATCATGACAACACTTTGCCAATATAATCGGTGAAGCCACCTTACTGTTTCGCCAGTTACCCCGCACATAGGAATGAGTCATGTGAACAAACTCAACAGGTTCAAGATGCTGTACACTTACAATTTCACCGATAGTCTTTGAATCAATGATCTCCTTTAATTGCCTGAAATAAGGAGAATAACGCAATACGTGGCATACACCCACAATTCTTCCTGTTGCTTTAGCAGTTTCGAGTATCTGCCTGCATTCCGCTTCCGTATTGGCTATGGGCTTTTCAAGCAAGACATCATACCCCATCTCAAGGGCTTTAATGCAGGGAGCAGTATGCATGTAATCAGGTGTAGTGATAATTACTGCATCTGCAAATTTCTCTCTTTTAAAAACTTCTTCCCAATTATAAAACCGATATGCAGCGGCAATGTTATGTTTTCTTGCGAATTTGCCGTTACGTATAGCATGTGAATCTGCCACACCTACAATATTTAATTCTCCCGGATGCAGGAGGGCATAATCGGTATATATATTACCACGGTGGCCTGCACCAATCAGAATAGCATCTACCGGTCTTGGTAAAGGCTTATGTAAAGGATTTTTATAAATGTCCTGGTCTAAACCAAATAATGCAGCTATTTCCTTCCAGGTGAGTAATATCGTCTCCGTTGCATAGTTCAGTGTCTGTAATGCCTTGCTTTTTAATACCAGGTCTTTAAATGTCATAGCTCATCTTTTTGTGATACCTGTACAAATCAAATACACAGACTATAAAGTTAAAGCTTATTCATACATACCAAAAGACAAGCCATTACGACGAAATTTTTCAAACAATTTTTGATAAGCATATAAAATAAGTATAAATGGTTTTTAAAACCATCTTGAAATTTACAGAATTTCGTCAGATGCGTAAAGAAAGTTTAGCAATTCTTACTGCTTCAAAACTAACAGGTATTACGAGGAGCTTTTAATCAATTACCTTTGCACCGCATCTGTAATTGTTTGCTATGGCTTATTTCGCGCAAAATAAAATCCGCATCGTTACGGCAGCAAGCCTGTTTGATGGCCATGATGCTGCCATCAACATCATGCGCCGCATATTGCAGGCAAAAGGTGCGGAGATCATTCATTTAGGTCATAACCGGAGTGTGCATGAAATTGTAGAAACTGCCATCGAAGAGGATGCGCAGGGTATCGCAGTTACCAGTTACCAGGGCGGGCATATAGAATTTTTCAAATACATGAAAGACCTGCTTGATGAAAATAGTTGCAGTCACATAAAAATTTTTGGCGGTGGTGGTGGCACTATACTCCCGCAGGAAATTGAAGAACTGCATCATTATGGCATCTCCAGGATTTACAGCCCTGATGACGGAAGAAAAATGGGGCTGGAAGGAATGATTGAAGACCTGATTCGTCAATGCGATTTTTCTCTCAATGGACATAGTGAATATAAAAGGCCAATGACTTTGGGTGAACTGAAAGATGTACGAAAGGTTGCGAGAGAAATCACGAATGCAGAAAATGGAATGCCAGGTACCGGGGTTATAAAAATCGAGAAAAAAATCCCTGTTCTTGGTATCACCGGAACCGGTGGTGCAGGAAAGAGCAGTGTGACTGATGAAATTGTAAGACGATACCTGAACACTTTTAGCGACAAGACCATAGCTGTTATTTCTGTTGACCCATCAAAGAAAAAAACAGGAGGAGCCTTATTGGGTGACCGTATCCGGATGAATAGTATCAGTTCGCCGAGAGCTTATATGCGCTCACTTGCTACTCGTGAAAGCGATAAAGCACTTAGTGTGCATGTACAGGATGCCATTGACATCTGCAAAGCAGCCGGATTCGATTTTATCATTCTTGAATCTGCAGGCGTCGGTCAAAGTGATGTTTCCATTGTTGACTATTGTGACGTAAGTATGTATGTGATGACTCCTGAATATGGCGCCGCATCACAACTTGAGAAGATCAACATGCTTGACTATGCTGACATAATTGCCATTAACAAATTCGATAAAGCCGGCGCGCTGGATGCATTGCACGATGTACGCAAACAATATAAACGCAATCATGGATTATGGACTGCCAAAGATGATGAACTGCCTGTCACGGGAACGATTGCTTCGCAATTTAATGATAGCGGTGTGAATGAATTGTTTGATAAACTTATTGCCATTGTTGAGAATAAGACAGGAATACATTTCGAAAATATTGACGCACATTCTCATCTGGAAGAGACTACTTCCAAA
>JAHEZC010000293.1 GCA_023251275.1 Parafilimonas sp.
ATGTTATCCATCAAATATCTGTAATACTAAAAATTCATTTTCTGTAAACCCAGGGTTATCAATATGCAGGAAAGAAAAAAAACATAATGCTTAATGAATATGCATCGCAGGAATGTATAATTTAACAGCTTATAAAGTAAGGGATTCCCTGTTTAATTTTCCATTTGCATCAAAGTAGAGGTATTTTTTTTCTACACCGCTTTTCTTTACAAATATTCTGTATTGAATTGGCTGCTCTGCTTTTTCTATTTCTATAACCGAGCCTTTTTTTCTGTCGGCGTATTTGCTTTTGCTGAAGCCATCTTTTACTTCTTCCGGCAATTGGTCGAAGGTGATTGTTTTTTCGCTTGACTGCCATTCTCCTTTTGATGAAAAACCCGCAGTCATCTTAAATCCATTGAGCGTAAATCGTGCTTCGAATGAAGTAATATTATCTTTCCATGCTACTTTTTCTGCATGCGGGTAGCGTGTCTTACATGCTTCTGTAACTGCTGCAGGAATTTCCCTGATCTGAGCGCTTGACACTGCAACATAACCGGTAATCAGTGCCGTAAGTAAAATGAACTTTTTCATATAGGATTTTTTAAATTAATAAAACAAGGTTATGATATTTTTCCCTGAATGACAACTGCGATCTCACCTTTCACATTTTTTGATGAAAAATAATCACAAACTTCATGCAAAGTACCCCGGATATTTTCTTCAAATATCTTTGTTAACTCCCTGCTAACGCTACATCGTCTTTCAGTCACGAAATACTGCATTATTTCTTTCAATGTTTTTACAAGCCGCAGAGGGCTTTCATACAAGACAATCGTGCGTTCTTCTTCCGCCAGTTTTTTCAATAAGGATTGCCGTCCTTTTTTCAGGGGAAGAAATCCTTCAAATACAAAGCGATTGATCGGAAGCCCGCTGCTTACCAATGCCGGAACAAAAGCTGAAGCTCCGGGGAGACATTCTGTTTTTATATCTTTATTGATACATTCTCTTACCAGCAAAAATGCAGGATCACTGATGCCGGGAGTGCCTGCATCTGTAATCAATGCAATAGTTTTTCCTGCTAAAAGCTGCCCGATGAGATGTGAAAGAATTTTATGTTCATTGTGCTGGTGGTAAGGTGAAACCGGTTTATGAATTTGATAATGCTGTAACAATTTGGAAGACGTTCTGGTATCCTCGCATAAAATAAAATCTGCCTGCTGCAGCACTTCCAGCGCCCGGAGTGTAATATCTTTCAAATTGCCAAGAGGAGTGGGAACGAGGTAAAGCATAGAATGTCAGTTGACAGTATGAATTGTTGCGAAGATGAATTTATCTGCATCAATTCTCGATTAGGAAAAGAATATAAAGTATCGTAATGTCAATTTGATTTTGTAATTAATTTTTCTAATTTATTCGTTACCTCATCAAGCCTTATTTCATTAATTATGCTGAAGCGCTTTAAAACCAGTGATTGTTCAATAGTAAATAATTTGTGACATTTTATTACAGATTTTTCAGGAAGTACTCCCAGTTCCAAGTCTTCGTTGCCTAATTCAATTGAATATTCATCTTTAAAAAGATTGCTTGTAATTACGCAAACTAAAATATCAGGATAGGTATTGTTGTATTGATTATTTGAAACAACCGGTACTGGCCTTCGTTTTGAAGCGGATAAATCTGAAAAAGGAAATGGAATTAATACGATTTCACGTTGCTTATACATTATCCCAGGCCCTGTTTTGTGACAGCCAGTTTTTTTGAATTGAGGCTTCCGTAAGATCTGCAGTAAAGTTACCTAAATATATACCGTACTTTTCTTCATATAATAATTCGATTAGCCGATTCATTCTTTCCAGCAAAACATTATCCTTAAGCAATGAAATTTCTTATTTCATTGATTCATACTCTTTGACCGGAATTTGAATTACATTGTCGTTCATTGCTCAAATTTATATAAAACTGTTGTCAATTTACCATTTCAATTTCATAAAATTCCATTACAGGATTGGCGAGAAGTTTTTTGCTTGCATCTTCAGCAAGCGCTTTTGCTGCTTCTTCAGAGGCTGCTTCAATTTGCAAAGTAATGTGCTTCCCGATTCGTACATCTTCCACTGTATGCAAACCGAGATTTTGCAATCCACCTAATACAGCTTTTCCCTGCGGGTCTAATAAATCTTTCAGCGGCATTACCTTGATCTGAACATTATATGTCATGCGGAAGGCTATTTAGTGAACAAAGATATAAGAACATAAGCAATAAAGACTAATGGCACAGCCAGCCATCCTGAGAATATTGCACCGGCAATTGCAATTGCAGCAATTGCCATGAATGACAAAAGTTTTTTTGCATTTAATTCTTTAAATTTTAATGCCATCATCGGAAGAGTGGAAACCATTAAATAACTTATCATCACAATTATTGCATACCAGAACCATTTATTTAAAAGCAACATAATAATCCATGATGTATTTGAAAACCAATAATCTGAAAACCAATAAATCAATGGAAAAGACGCAATCAGTAATCCTGCTGCAGGAATGGGCACACCTTTAAAACCATAGCTTTGTTGAGGATCTATATTAAATCTTCCAAGGCGGTATGCGCCTGCACAGGGAATAATAAAGGCAGGTAACAGCCATATAACGCTTATATCGAGTCCATTTTCCTGCTGTGCAAAGCTGAGACGAAGAAACTGGTAAATGATCATGCCGGGGGCCACACCAAAACTTACAATATCTGCAAGCGAATCCAATTGCTTACCCATATCTGACGAAGCTTTTAAAAGCCGTGCAATAAAACCATCGAGAAAATCTATCAGTGCGGCAATTCCTATACACACCGAAGCCATATAAATTTGTTCGGGAATACTTAAATATTGTGTGCCTCCCTGGTCCACATCTGCTGTTAGCATCCCTTCTTCAATCCTGTATAATGGTATTAAGCCCGGCTGTAAGACATACATGATTGCAAGGCAGCCAAAAAATAAATTCAGTAAAGTAAAAATGTTGGGAATTTGTTTCATTCATTATAAAAATTTCTTAACCACATCCCGAATGAAAAATTATATAAGAGTTAACCTGTCATTTTTAAATTAATTCATTGCCTCATTATTTTTTCATCAATTGCTCAATCTCATCCGCAGTAATGGGAATATTCTTCATTAAATCTATATTGCCGTTCTTTGTTATCCATACATTATTCTCAATCCGTACACCCATTTTTTCTTCTTCTATATAAATGCCCGGTTCAATCGTGAGAAGCATGCCCTGCTTCATGGATTCTGTTCTTGTTCCGAGATCGTGCACATCAACACCGAGGTGATGCGAAATGCCATGATATAAATATTTCCGGTAAGCCCTGTTTTCTTTGTCTTCATTTTTTACATCAGCTTTTTTCAGCAAACCGATCTTTAAAAATTGTTTGGTGGCTTCATCTCCTACTTTCTCCGTATAATCAACAATCGTAATCCCGGGCTTTAATAAATGCTTTGCATAATCATGCAAATGCAGACAGGCATTATATACTTCTGCCTGCCTTTTGGAAAAAATTCCATTAACAGGAACAGTTCTTGTCAGGTCAGCCGCATAGCCGCCGTAATTAGCGCCAAAATCCATCAGTACCAATTCGCCGTCTTTGCATTCTTCATTATTGAATACATAATGTAAAGTTCTTGCTCTGTCGCCACTTGCTATAATACTTCCATAAGCTTCGCCTTTTGCACGGTTGCGCAGAAATTCATGCAGGATTTCCGCTTCAATTTCATATTCCATTACACCCGGCCTGATAAACTGCAACAACCGCCGAAACGTTTTTTCTGTAATGTCTATTGCTTTTTGCACTATTTCAATTTCATAAGGTGTTTTTACAGCACGCAATTTTTTCATAATTTTTGCAGCACGTTCATATTTATGAAGCGGATAACGTTTTTGCATCTGATAAGCAAAACGGTAATCGCGGGTTTCAATCAGGGTTGCTTTCCGGTCATTCTCGTTACTGTTCAGATAAATGGTATCAGCCATGTGTATCCAGGGTTGCAATAATGCATCCATACTGTCGAGCCATACGACATTATTCATGCCTGAGAGTTCTTTGCCTTCCTGTTCATGCAATCTTTTACCGTCCCACTTTTCTTTTTGTTCATTGGGGCGCACAAGCACCAAAATCTCTCTGAACTTCGGGTCAGGGTTATCAGGAAATAAGATCACCATTGTATCTTCCTGCTCAATGCCGCAAAGCCAATACAGGTCGCTGTTTTGCTGAAACCGGTACAGCGCATCGCCGTTGGATGGCACTTCATCATTGCTGATGAAGATGGCAATGCTGTTTGGCTTCATCTCTTTAATAAACCTTTTCCGGTTCTCTGTGAATAGCTGTGAATTAATGGCCAAATGTTTCATATAACTTCATTAAGAAGGCTGCAAGATACAGGAAAGCATCCTGATAAACAGGCAGCAATAACGTTTCATTTCTGCCAGGTTAAACCAGTTCGCTCAGTTCCAGCCAGCGCATTTCTTTTTCTTCCAATTGCTCAGAGATAATTTTTAGATTTTCACTAAGA
>JAHEZC010000294.1 GCA_023251275.1 Parafilimonas sp.
CAATGAGCTTCATCAACGGCAACGAGGTTAATATTTAATGCATGCAGATATTCTTTGAATAGTCTTGTTTCCAAACGTTCAGGGGATACGTACAAAAATTTAAAATTTCCGTGTACGGCATTTTGCAAAGTTTTTTTTACTTCATAAAATGTCATGCCGCTGTGCAACGACAATGCAGGAATTTCTTTTTTGGTCAGGTTGGCTACCTGGTCTTTCATTAAAGCAATCAGCGGGGTAACTACAAGGCACAGGCCATCCTTCATTAAAGCCGGCACCTGGAAGCAAACAGATTTACCGCCGCCGGTAGGTAATAAAGCAAGTGCATCTTTGCCTTCAAGAATTGAATGGATGATCTCTTCCTGCTGCGGGCGGAATGAGGCATGATGCCAGTACTGTTTTAATATGGAAAGTGGCGATTGCATAGCACTCTATACTTAAAGTTAATAGACTTCATCGTGAGTGCCAATATTGATCCGCCTAATTTGTATATTCTTGTGTCAGTGCCTAAGGAATTTCGTTAATTTTTTCTTTCTGATTTTCTACCAAATTGTAAAAATTATATTACACGCTTATAATTTAGCCTCACGGAATTTATTGCCAGCACTACATCGCTCAAACCCATTGCCAGTGAGGCAAATGTCGGGTTCAGCATGCCGATGGCTGCTACCGGAATGGCTGCTATATTATAGAAAAAAGCCCAGAATAAATTTTGCTTAATGGTGATATAAGTATGCTTGCCCAGGCCCAATGAAAGGGGAAGGTGCTTCAAGCCATTATTCATAAGTACAACCTGCGCGCTTTGCATCGCTATATGAGATGCGTCGCTTAATGAAATGCCCACGGCTGCTTTCGCCAGCGCCGGTGCATCATTAATGCCGTCACCGATCATAGCCGTTGGTGCGATGGTATTCAATAGAGAAATCTGTTCCATTTTTTGTTGGGGTATTTGCTCGGCAATTACTTCTTCGATACCTGTGAGACCGGCTACTTTTTCACAATTTTCTTTTTTATCACCACTAAGCAGGATAGTTTTAATGCCTCTTGATTTTAATACGGATACAACCTGTTTGGCTTCGGGCCTTATCTCATCAGTTACATCTATCCAGCCTAGTAAATTATAGTTGCATGTAATATAAATATTATGCGAATGATCATCAGTTGCAGTTTCAACAGTACTGAATGAACCGGCAACATAAGTGTTACCTTCTTTATCAACTCCTTTCATGCCCATGCCTTTTATTTCTTCAACAGATTCCCAACGCACATCATCTTTCTGTTTCCATTCTTTTACAATACATTTTGCAATGGGATGATTGGAATAACGCTCCAGCGAATATGCAATGCGTTTGAATTCATCAATGGTAAGAGGCGAATGGTCAATGGTATCATTTGTGTTTTTTGACGTTTGATATTTGCTGTTTGATTCAATGGAATAATCTGCGATCTTAAATTCTCCCGTAGTCAATGTTCCTGTTTTATCAAAAACGACCTGCTTAATATTTTTAAAAATTTCAAGGCTTCTCGCATTTTTGAACAATATCCCGTTTCTTGCTGCACGCCCCAGCCCTACTGCAATTGCGGCAGGAGTTGCAAGCCCCATGGCGCAGGGACACGCAATTACCAAAACAGCGATGCTGCGCAATAAAGCTGCACCAAAACCTATATCGGTAAAGAAATAATTGATTGATAAAGTAAGGACAGCAATGCCAATGATGACAGGGACAAAAACTGCGCTTATTTTATCAGCGAGTTGTTGCATGGGAGGTTTTTCTGCCTGCGCATTTTTAACCATTTTCAAAATGTTACCCATGACTGTATCTTCTCCAACGGCGGTTACATAAGCTTTCACTGTTCCCTGTTCCAGTATGCTTCCGCCAATGAGAATATCGTTCATCTTTTTTTCAACTGGCAGGCTTTCACCCGTGATGATGGCCTCATTCAAACTTGCATCGCCCCAGAGGATTTTGCAATCCATCGGTACATGTTCGCCGCTTTTAATCAATATGAGGTCACCCACTTTCAGAGTTGTGCTTTCAACAGGAAAAATATGCTCCTGGTGTTTGTCATCATAAGCAATCATATTGGCCATCACTTTTTGTGTAACAGCAAGCTTTTTTAATTCAGCCTGAGTAGCATCAATGGTTTTATCTTCAAGCCAGTTACCTAAAAATACAAGTGTGATAATAGCTGAGGCTGTTTCATAAAACATGTATTCTGATTGCCCGCTCATGGTTCCATACAGGCTATATATGAATGCTGCTGTAGCGCCAAGCGCAATTAAGACATTCATATTGGGAATACCTTTGAGCAAGCTCTTTAACGCACTGCGGCCAAAAAAATCCATGCCAATGAAATAAACAGGAACTGTTAAGGCCAGTTGCACATAAGTGTTCATTAAAAAATGAAAATGCACGCCCGGCAGCATATTGAGAAGCATTGGCGCCGTAAAAATGAAACAGCATAAAAAACGCTGCAGATGATTTTTAAAAGGCAATTTAGCTATCGGTGAATATCCGTGATCGTGACCATCAATCTCATTTTGTACATGATACCCCAAACTTTCAATTCCTTTTGCAAGCTGATGCTTACTCACATTTCCGTTCATCTCAAAACTCACATCGCCTCCGATAAAATTCACTTTCACATTTTCAAGTCCCTGTGATTCGAGATATTTGTGAATTGTAAGTACGCAATTAGTACAGCTCATTCCTTCAACTTTCCAATTTACTTTTTCCATAAAGGTTTTTCTGCATGCAATTACACAAAAGATATCTTTTTTTATTGTCTTTCCGGCATTTAACTATATTATTAACACTGTTGCAGATTGACAGTACAAAATTACCAAACCATTGTGCAGTATAGCTTTCGATTGCTGAAATATCTTTACCACGCTGTTGCAATTACTGACCACGAATTAATTTAAAGGAGAATAATACAGCAAAAAAAACAGCAGCGATATTGCTGCTGTTCTGTGATTAAACGGCTGCCGGTTCTTGTTCTTTTTTCCTGTTCATCATTTTCTCAAGCACATCGGGTACTTTTTCAAAAACCGCACTTAGTCCCTTGTTGCTGCGCGTAGAAATAAATGAGATCTGGTCACCACGTGTTGCAAGAAAACCCATCGGCTCTACACCAATGCCGCCACCGGCACCTCCCCCTGTTCCTTCACCATTTCCTTTTCCCGGTTGGCCGCCATGACCTTCGCCGCCTCCATAGCCAACACCGATGCCGAATTTGATAACAGGCACACAGGTAAATTCACCAAGCTGAAACGGTTGCCCGATAACTGTTTCTGTCTTTGATTCTGTTTTTAAGAAATCAGTAAGCTTCTGTACTGTTTCATCGAAATTGAATGCCATAATTGTAGATTTTTATTGTTAAAGAATTATTTGATTATCTGAACCATGCATATACCATCCGCCATAAATTATTCCTGAGTTCGAGTTCGAGGTAATTCTCATCATAAAAATTTATATTGAAACAACCGCCGCCCATAAGATGATTAACCGGATAAAGCCACGCATTGTAAACGTAATTTCCTGTATCCAGACTCAGTCTGCATACAGGCGCCCTGAAACTTTTCACGACATGCGTTATCTTCCTGACTAATTTCTTTACATCAATTTTTTTGCGTCGGGTTTTTTTCTTTTTTTTTCGTTTTGTGCCACTTTTTAATTCGGATAATTCTATTTCTTTTTTATAGAAAAGAAGCCTGAACATTAATATCCATTTTTCTTCTCTATAAGTAAGCATTGCATCTCCAATTCCTTTCCACCTGAATTTAACTATCAGCACTCTTGTGTCAATATATAAAATGAACGGCATCAGCATTAATCCTGCTGCCGAAATCAAAATAAAAGCTGCGATAAAAATTACCAAAAGCATTGCCTCAAAGGTGTAGGTATCCTATCATTTATTCCATGATATAATTCAGTTATGTGAATGATTGTCATCATGTAATAAGTTTTATGCGAATTACTTTTTGTTGCAATAAAAATTGTAGTTTGGTCGCATGCCTGATTTAAGTATCAAATACAACATTAAAGGATGGAAAGTTTTTACAACCATTTGCTGGGCAAACCCTTATTGTTTATGCGTTATATTATTTCATGTTCTTTTTATTACAAGTTTGCATGCACAACGTGTCCCGGTATTAAACCAAATTGATCTTCCGCATAACTATTACTTCAGGGAACTGTATCTTCCGCAACTTACCAGCGGCCCTTCTTCTGTTTGCTGGTCACCCGATGGTCAATCACTGATTTTTTCAATGAGTGGTAGCTTATGGAAACAAAATTTTGGGAGCGAAACAGCCGAACAACTGACAGATGGAAACAGCTACGATTATCAGCCGGACTGGTCACCGGATGGTAACCGGATTATTCTTGTGCGCTACAATGGTGTCTCTATTGAATTGATGTTACTGGATTTGTTGACTCATGATACAATTCCAGTGACCAATAACAAAGCTGTAAACCTCGAACCGCGTTGGTCACCGGATGGGAAATTTATTCTTTATGTATCTACCGTT
>JAHEZC010000295.1 GCA_023251275.1 Parafilimonas sp.
ATGGTTATGGAGGTGGTATATGGCTCTCACCTTTGAGACGCCTTGTGATAACAGGTTCCCTGACAAATTCTGATGAAGGAAGCCAGGTTTTGGTTTCATTCGGATTCCAGTTCTGATACTTATTTTTAATTTCACCATTAAATACAATTATGAGTAAAAATATTATCATCACAATCGTTTCATCACTGCTGATAAATGCTACGGCAATTGGCCAGGAACTTTTTACATGGGGTAAAGAAACTCCCTATTGTAACCCGTCCGTGGCAGGCTTACCAAGACCTAAAGCATTTATATTTAAGTATGAATTGCAACCTTCTTATAAAATAACCTCAATTGCAAAAGACGGAAGCTTTGGAAAGAATGAAGCAGAAATCAGCAGGAAAAGACGGCTTGACTTCAGGCTGCGGTTTCCAATAATAAATAAGCCTTCCCTGACTATCGCTGCCGGTTTAAAATATTCCAGAGAAGAGTTTCGCTTTGATAACTTTTCTGATATTACATATCAATTTTACAAAACACTGCAGGACAGGGATCTCAAAAGCATAGGGACTCACCTGTATGTGATTAAGCCAACTAAAAGTAACAGGTATTTTATTCTGCGGGCAAGTTTCGATTTTAATGGAGATTATCCTTCCAAAACAATCCGCACTTCTGATTTTTTTAAATTTTCTGTTACACCATTGATGGGTTGGAAAAAGAATGAGAATCTATCTTATGCCGTTGGATTTTCGTATGGCTACACATTCGGAGTTCCGCTTATTATTCCCGTTTTTTCTTACAATAAAAATTTTAACTGCAATTGGGGAATTGAAACTTTCCTGCCCGTAAGCGTAAAACTAAGATATACTCCGAATAAAAACACTTATATGTATGCCGGATTCGAGTTCCAGGGAAATTCTTACAGGCTGGATAATGCTGATTCTGCGTTTGGCGCTTATGACAAACTGCATTTATTTCATTCGGAATTAAGATTTACGGTTAATTATGAAAGAGAAATACATGACTGGCTGTGGTTTAGTGCCGAAGGTGGCTTGCGGCATACTTTTTCTTTCAATGTTACGAACGGCCCCAAGGCATCAGCCAATGTAATAATTCAAAATAAACTTGCAATGGCTCCGATTATTAATGCAAGTATCTTTATCGTACCTCCGAAAGGTTTTTTCAGGAAGAGTACAAAGTAATTTTATCAATTTTTTGCAGTTACTATAATTACCGCGATAAACTTTGAGCCAACAAAAAAATACTTAGTAATTTTCCGCCATTACTTTTATTTCAATGATGATTGTTATGCCTGTAATTTTTATACTTACAAAATACTTTTTTCACCGCCATAACTTTCCGCCATCCTTTTTAATAAATTCTAAAACCAACAAATTTGATCTTTGTTTTTTCAGGTTATTCTGAAATAAAAAACTGTAAGCAAACAGATATCGATAAACCAAAACAAATCAGCAAATGAAATCAACAACTCGTGTTCAGTTATCGGCAATGATGTTTTTGGAATTTTTTATATGGGGTGCATGGTACGTTACGCTCGGCACATATCTCGATAAAGTATTGCATGCAACCGGTGTACAAATCGGAGCCGCTTACAGCGCCATGGCAATTGCTACTATCATTTCACCTTTCTTTGTTGGTATGATTGCCGATAAATTTTTTGCTGCCCAGCGTGTGCTGGGAGTCTTGCATCTGATCGGCGCAGCCTTAATGTATTATCTTACAACCATCAATAACCCCGACACATTTTATTGGATAGTGCTACTATACTCGCTGATGTATGCACCCACATTGGCACTGGCAAACTCAGTTGCATTCAGGCAGATGAGTGACCCAAGCAAAGAGTTTCCGTCTATTCGTGTATTGGGAACTATCGGGTGGATTGCTACAGGTTGGCTCCTTGATAAAGTATTTAAGATAAACACTGATGAACTTGCATTCACTTTTAAAATGGCTGCTGCCGGGTCAGTAATATTGGGTCTGCTCAGTTTCTTTTTACCAAATACACCTCCGAAAGCCAAGGGAACAAAAACAACTTTTGCACAAATACTCGGAGCCGACGCATTTGTATTATTTAAAGATCGTTCATTTACTATATTTTTTATTGCTTCCGTTTTGATATGCATCCCTCTTTCATTTTATTTTAGCCTTACAAATTTATTTCTTACGGAGGCTGGAATGAAAAATGTAACCAGTAATATGACCTTCGGACAATTCTCAGAGGCTTTTTTTATTCTTTTAATACCCTTATTTTTCAGGAAACTTGGTGTTAAATGGATGATAGCCGTCGGAATGATTGCCTGGTCATTGCGTTTTCTTTTTTTCAGTTATGGCAATTCAGATGAATACTTGTGGATGTTGTTCGCCGGTATTCTTTTGCATGGTATTTGTTTCGATTTCTTTTTTGTCACCGGACAGATATATACCGACAGCAAAGCGGGTATAAAAATTCAAAGCTCGGCACAGGGAATGATCACAATGGCTACTTACGGTATTGGAATGTGGGGGGGAACTTATTCGTCGGGCTATGTAAAAGATCATTACACTTTAAACACTATAGTCCAATGGAAATCTGTTTGGCTTGTACCCGCAGGCATTGCCGCAGTTGTGCTCCTGCTTTTTATATTATTTTTCAAGGACAACAAAAGATCAGCAGTGCATACAGAGCCTGTACAGATGGTGTAAAATATTTTTATTTATTTAGATCGTACTGGTTGAATTAATTGACAAATGTCCTTAAATTGCGGTCATATTTCAAACAATGGAAACAACCACCCATCAGGTAAAGAAAAAGAATAAACCACTCCCGCATAGCAGGAAAGTTGAAAATGCGAAATTCAGCAGCAACGTTCTCAGCAAAAAAAAGCTTGGTGAGGAATATCTTATTTCCCTCATTCGCAGGGGTTTGTCAAAGAAGGTAATGGATGAAGTGATAAAACTAACAGGTATCACTCAGCAAGAGATGGCAGGCTACATAAGAACAAGCGACAGAACACTGCGTCGCTATACTCCTTCCACCATATTGAGCGCTGAGCAATCGGAAAGAATTATAGAACTGGCGCTGCTCTATTATAAAGGCGGTGATGTGTTTGAAAACATGGACGCCTTTAAACAGTGGATGGATACGCCTTTGCTTGCGCTGGGCAATAAAAAACCAAAAGGATACCTTGATACATCCATCGGCATAGAAAAGCTGCATCATATCCTTGGAAGGATAGAACATGGAATTTATTCATAATGCAGGTGTACCGTATCAGCAAGTGTAAATTTATTGATGACCTCACTGGTACAGGCGCTGCTTTATATTCCGGTCGCTGGCATAATATAGGCACTTATATTATATATACATCACAATCGCAAACACTTGCGCTGCTCGAGAATATTGTAAACAATGCCCTGATGGCATACATAAGATACTGTTGCCTCACATTGGAATTACCTGAAAACAATATCGAAGAAATTAAACTAAATGCACTGCCGAAAAACTGGTTAAGGTACCCGCATCCAAAAAGTTTAAAAACGATTGGCGATACATTTTTTAAACAAAAAAAAAGCCTTGCTTTAAAAGTGCCTTCTGCTATAATGAACGGTCAATGGAATTATCTCATCAATCCACTGCATAAGGACTTCAAAAAAATTAAGATAATAAAAAAAGAAGAAATTAGTTTTGACAGACGATTGCTGCGCACAGTCTATGATTGATTGTAATGAAATCTCTAATCACAAACAACAAACAACAAACCACAAACAACAAACCACAAACTGAATTGTATGAAACGAATCTCCATGCTCGGTTCCGGCTTTATCGGGCGCTTTTATGCAGACAGCCTGCAGGGCCAAAGAAGTAAAGACAAAATAGTCAGCATTTATGCCCGCAAGGAAGAAAATGCTAAAAAATTCGCAGCAGATTATGGCTGCTCACATTACACAACAAACATGGAAGAATCCATTGCACATCCAGATGTGGATGTGGTATGTGTGGCACTTCCTAACAATGTGCACGAAGATGCAGTGATGCTCTGTTGCAAACATAAAAAACCGGTCATTGTAACAAAACCGCTTGGTCGTAACAGCACTGAGGCGAAAAGAATGCTCGAAGCTGTGGAAGCAGCAGGCATCTTCAATGGTTACCTCGAAGACCTCATTTATACGCCCAAAGCTTTAAAGGCTTATGAAAGTGTAAAGAGTGGTGCACTTGGCAGAATACTTTGGGCAAAATCGAGGGAAACTCATCCCGGTCCGCACAGCGACTGGTTCTGGAATATTGAGCTTGCCGGTGGCGGCTGCATTCTCGATCTTGGTTGTCATTGTATAGAGATCGCAAGGACGTTTATCGGCAAGGACATAAAGCCGGTAGAAGTGATGTGCTGGGCCGATACGCAGGTAAAGCCAATTGATGCGGAGGATCATGCCATAGGGTTGGTAAAATATGAGAACGGCTCCATCGGGCAGTTCGAAGTAAGCTGGACATTCCGCGGTGGCATGGACCTGAGAGATGAGGTGATGGGGACAGAAGGAACGATATGGATA
>JAHEZC010000296.1 GCA_023251275.1 Parafilimonas sp.
GTAAGGTTGCTGTTTCGTCATCGTACTATCTTGATGTCAAAGTACTCCCGAACCCGAGTGAAACGGAGTTTACACTGGTACTGAAGAGCAACAGCCGGGATGCTGTTGAAATAAGAGTAGTGGATATGTACGGCAAGACTGTGCACCGGGCAAGAGGTGCTGTGAATGATACCTACCGGTTCGGCAGCCGCTTTGCAGCGGGTGTTTACATTGTGCAAATATTACAGGGCAGCCATGTAAAGACGATAAAGGCCGTGAAGGGATGAGAGAGATTGATAAATGATGAATGATGATTTATGAATTACAGGAAAGAGCCTGTGAGGTTTCGAAGGCCTCACAGGTTTTTTTAGTTTGATTAAGGCATAAAGCCTGCTTGAAAAACAGGTGCCCGTTATTCCCGCACAGGTAAGAATCTGCTGAATGTATTCCCAAATAAGGCAGTCCTGTTCATTTAATATCTTTGAATGTGTAAATACTGAAATCAAAACCAGACAGCATGCTATCCTTCACCATCACCGGAAATTATACTGACCTCTACCAGTTAACTATGGGACAGGCTTATTTTCTCGAAGGCAGGAAGGAACATCGGGCATGTTTTGATTACTTTTTCCGAAAAATTCCATTCGTCGGAGGTTATGTTTTGTTTGCAGGATTGGAAGATTTACTGAATGTTTTAGAAAGTCTTCATTTCAGTGATGAGGATATTACTTTTCTGAAGGAAATGAAGTTTCATCCTTCATTTCTCGATTACCTGAAAGGTTTTCAATTTTGCGGGACCGTTTATTCCTGCATGGAAGGCGACGTGGTGTTTCCCAACTGCCCCATACTCCGGGTGGAGGGGAATATCATTGAAGCACAACTGGTGGAAACTATCCTGCTCAATATCCTGAATTTCGAATCTCTGGTTGCTACCAAAGCTTCAAGAATGAGATATGTTGCTGAAGACCGGGCATTGAGCGACTTTGGTTTTCGCAGGGCCCATGGGCCGGGGGCTGTGCTGGCGGCAAAAGCCGCTATTATAGGAGGTTTTCAATCCACCAGTAATGTGTATGCTGCACAACTTTATGGGATAGAAGCCGCGGGAACAATGGCGCATTCCTTTATCGAAAGTTATGAGAGTGAGTTTGAAGCTTTTAGGGCTTTTGCAAAAGTGCACCCGTGCAGATGTATATTTCTTGTTGATACTTACGATACTTTGAGAAGCGGGGTTCCAAATGCCATTACGGTGGCTAAAGAATTGGAGAAAGAAGGGCACAAAGCAATTGGTATCCGTCTCGACAGCGGTGACCTTGCTTATCTTTCCAAGACAGTGCGGAATATGCTTGACGAAGCAGGCCTTTATTATATGAAAATTGTTGCATCTAATCAGTTGGATGAATATGTTATCAAAAGCCTGCTTGAACAAGAGGCGCCCATTGATATCTTTGGCATAGGGACAAAGTTGGTAACCGGGCAGCCTGATTCAGCTCTTGACGGCGTTTACAAATTATCTATCGTTTCCGGTAAGCCCCGTATTAAAATATCAGAAAGCCTTAAAAAAGTAACGCTGCCAGGTATCAAGCAGGTACTGCGGGTTATGGATAATGATGATATGTTTTTTGGAGCTGATGCAGTAGTCCTTTCGGAAGAAGGAGAAAAAACAAATATGATTTTTCATCCATTCGAAGAGGACAAATCGCTTGATATTTCACGCTATCGCCAGGAACCATTATTGCATAAAGTAATGGAAAACGGCAAAGGAATATCGCGAAAAACAGATTTGAACAATATTGCTCATTTTGCACAAAAAAGATTGGCGCTGCTGCCTGCAGAATACAGGCGGTTTGAAAACCCGCATATTTATAAAGTCGGTATCAGTAAAAAACTGATGGAAATAAGAGAAATATTGAGAGACCAATATAAGAGGAAGTAACGAGAGCATTACTTATGATACCTGAACACCCATGAATAAATTAATTTTGCAAGTCCCGACTGCTTCAAATGATAATTGACAAAGCAAATGAAAGCGCTTTTAATAGCAGATATACAATATGATTTTTTACCAGGCGGATCACTGGAAGTTCCGGACAGCGATAAAATCATTCCGGTAGTGAATAAACTTCAACATTATTTTGACCTGGTAGTTGCGGTACAGGACTGGCATCCTGCGAATCACAAAAGTTTTGCTTCCAATAATGCAGGGAAAAAACCTTATGATATAATTGACCTGCATGGGTTACAACAAAAATTATGGCCTGATCACTGTGTACAGGGAACCGCCGGTGCGAATTTTTCCAGGGAGCTTAATTTGAATAAAGCTGAAGTAATTTTCAGAAAAGGAACTGATCCTGAAATTGACAGCTACAGCGGGTTTTATGATAACGGGCACCTGAAATCAACAGGGCTTGCCGATTATCTGTGCGGCAAAAAAGTAAGCCAGGTCTATCTTACAGGATTGGCCGGTGATATATGCGTCTATCTTTCCGGCATGGATAGTCTTAATGAAGGATTTGAAACATTTATCATCGAAGATGCAACGAAGCCCTTGAGCCAGCAAGATTTTCAAAGGGAAATGAAGACTTTTATAGAAAAGGGAGGAAAGCTGATTCGCAGTAACGATATTTTTTCCTGAGCAAATTATACAACAAATCTTTCTAAAAAAAGTCGGGAGGACTGGATTCGAACCAGCGACCCCGTGGTCCCAAACCACGTATTCTAACCGGGCTGAACTACCTCCCGAATATGTTGTTTAATCTTTTCCTGAACCAGCGACCCTCCCGATCCCAATCGGGATATGCTAACCGGGCTGAACTACCTCCCGAAACTTCTCATTTACTTATCATTGCCCTTTTTTTCAGGCAACATCTCCTTAAATGAAGGGCGCAAAACTAAGCATTTGTACCTTATGACACAAATGACATTATTTTGCATCGCAACAGCCTCTTTGAAAACAGATCTGCACAGATCGTTTTCAAAATCATCACAGATATAAAACTCATGCTCATGTTCCCCGAAACAAAAAAAGGAAAGGAAATTACAGACATTGATTTGGTGATGCAACAATCACAGCAGGCTTTTGAACACTATAAAAACCTTGCTGCATATAAACGCGCTGCTTTTCTCGTAAGTATTGCCGATGAAATTGAAAAGATAAGAGAACAATTAGTTGAAACAGCCAATAAAGAAACCAACCTTCCTGCCGCAAGATTAAATGGCGAAATTACCAGGACGATAAATCAATTAAAGTTGTTCGCACAATTTATCAGCGAAGGCAGTTGGATAGAAGCAGCCATAGATACAGCAGATGCTCAGCGAACACCACCAAGACCTGATATCAGGAAAATGCTTGTCCCATCAGGGCCTGTGATAGTTTTCGGTGCAAGTAATTTTCCTTTTGCTTTTTCCACCGCAGGTGGCGACACGGCAAGTGCATTGGCTGCCGGATGCAGTGTAGTAGTAAAGGGCCATTCCGCCCATGCAGAAACGTCTTCACTTGTTTTTGATGCCATTCAACATGCTATCAAAAATTGTGATATGCCCACGCATCTGGTACAACATGTATTGGGTTCGGGTAATATTGCAGGGAAAGCATTAGCCAAGCATCCTAATGCTGCCGGAGTTGGCTTCACGGGTTCGTTTGCAGGAGGAAAAGCTTTGTGTGATTACTCAAATGAAAGAGAAAATCTCATTCCTGTTTTTGCAGAAATGAGCAGCATTAATCCCGTTGTATTTTTTGAAAATGCATTGCATAAAAAAAGCGAATCACTTGCGCAAATGTATGCTGCATCCATTACATTGGGCATGGGACAATTTTGCACAAACCCAGGAATATTGATTGCATTGAAAAGCGAAACGCTGAATCTATTTATGCAGCAACTTTCAGCAGAAATCAACAAAGTCATTCCGCAAAAAATGCTGCATGAAGGCATCTGCCATAATTATAATGAAGCGATGACTGAAATGCTGCAACAAAATGGTGTGGAAGTCATCGGGCATTCGGCTCAAATGCCCGCTGCAATGGAAGCCTACCCCATGCTCGCAAAGGTTACAGCTAAAACATTTCTCTCCAATCAAAAATTAAAGGAAGAAGTTTTCGGACCATTTTCTTTAATGGTTGTTTGTGATGATGCTGATGAAATGAAAAATGTTTTGCAATCATTAAAGGGCCAACTCACCACAACTATCATGGCAACTGATGAAGATTTGAATAATCATAAAGATGTAATTGAACTACAGAAGACACTTGCGGGAAGAATTATCATCAATGGCGTACCCACAGGTGTAGAAGTGTGTGCTGCGATGGTGCATGGAGGCCCATTTCCCGCCACGACTGATTCAAGATTTACATCAGTAGGAGCAAGCTCCATTAAACGATGGGTGAGACCACTTTGTTACCAGGGATTTCCGGATGAATTGCTGCCTGATGAATTGAAAAACAGTAATCCTTTGAATATATGGCGTATGGTAAATAGTGAATGGACAAAAGAAAATCCTTTGGATCGTCATTAGTCACGGTATTTTATTTTTGATCCAAAAATT
>JAHEZC010000297.1 GCA_023251275.1 Parafilimonas sp.
TTCAATTCATACTCCTGCAATTTGCCATAAGAATATTGTGATATAGCCATGTCCAGCACAATATGTCCTTCGTTGCGCGGGACAGCTATTACCAGCGGATTATTGCCCAGGCGTGGTTCTGTACCGCCCCATGGCGGCATATTGGCAATTGTATTAGTAGCGCAGATAGCTATGCATCCCGCTTCAGCAGCCTGCCAGCCATAGGTCCCCCCCCGCATCCAGTGATTGGTATTTTTAACTGCGACGCAACCGATGCCATTCTTAACTGCGAGTTCAATTGCCCGCTGCATGGCCAGTGTTGCGGTGTACATGCCTGGAGCAAGATGTCCATCCCATTGCTCGATTGTTCCGTAGTGATTGATTGTCTCCGGCTCAGCATGCACATTGATTAATCCTTCCTGTATATATTGTATAAAAACCGGGAAACGATTAAGCCCGTGAGAGTGTACGCCATCTCTGCTGTTAATGGTGAAAATATTTGCACAAAGTTCAGCCCTCTGTTTTTCAAAACCATATTTTTTCAAAACAGTTGTGAGTTGCTGTTTCAATTCTTCGAATGATATATTCATCTCGTTTGACTGATTATTATAAAAGTCCATCGCAACAATGCAACACGAAATTCATTTGCAATTTTATGCTATATGCAGTATTGTGGTTCAAACTGATAGCGGCTTTTAATCAACTATGCAAAATAAAAATTCAAATGAGCTCAATATACAAGCCATTTTTCCCCTACTTTCAAATGCAGTTCCTTTTTTCCGCTTTCTTCCGCTCGTCCAATAATTTTAGCAGCAATATTTAATTGCCCCGCAATCGCTATCATTTTGGCTGCAGAAATTTCGTCTGTGAATATTTCAAGCCTGTGGCCCATATTAAACACCTGGTACATTTCCTTGTCGGCGACGCCTGAGTTCTCCTGGATAAGTTTAAATATCAATGGCGGTTCAAATAAATTGTTCTTTACAATTTTCAAAGGCTTTGGAAGGTATTTCATGCATTTGGTTTGCCCTCCGCCGGAGCAATGTACTGCACCATTAATTTTATCAAAATATTCTTCCAGTAATATTTTCATCAATGGAACATAAGTTCTCGTAGGAGACAGGATCAGTTTTCCAATTGTCAATCCCGGAGCAGGAATTTCATTGCGGCTAACTGTATTCAACTCATCATTGAGTTTGTATTTTCCCACATACACCACCTCCTGATTCAAGGAGGGTTCATAAGTTTCCGGATATTTTTCCGAATAATATTTTTGAAGCATATCATGCCTTGCATTCGTCAATCCATTGCTGCCTATTCCGCTGTTGTAGGCTGTTTCAAAAGAAGCCTTGCCATCACTTGCAAAACCGACTATTACATTTCCTTCTTTTATTTTTTCATTGGTAATGATTTTATTTTTCGGCCACCTCACTGCCATTGTTCCATTTACTGCAATGGTTCTTACTACATCGCCTACATCGGCTGTTTCCCCGCCGAGGTAATGAATATGGATGCCCATTTTTTTTAATTCATCAAAAAAATCCTGTGTACCATTTATGATCTGTTCCAGCACTTCGCCCGGTATCAACTTTTTATTGCGGTCAATGGTGGAAGAAAAGAGAAAATTGTCATATATACCCGCACAAAGCAAATCGTCGAGGTTCATGGCAACAGCATCCTGTGCAATGCCTTTCCATACGCTTATATCTCCTGTTTCTTTCCAGTACAAGTAAGCCAGTATGCTTTTGGTGCCTGCTCCATCTGCATGCATGATATTCACCCAGCTATCATCGCCTGCAATAAAATCCGGGCAGATTTTGCAAAAGGCATTTTCATATAAACCCTTGTCCAGTTTCTGAATCGCCAAATGAACATCTTCTTTTTGCGCTGACACACCACGTTGTGAATACAAATCCATATTCTTCTTTATTTAAAATATTCTCCGGGTTTAATAATCCTGACTATACATTTTGAAGCTGCGGCATTCATTTTAAAAAGGCTGTAAAAAGTGGTAAAAATAAGGATATATAATTTTACAGGAATGCCCAAAAAATAAGAGGGAAAGTTCTTTTTGATTATACGTATTTTAAAAAAAAGGATGAAGCAGAATTATTTGCCTGTTAACCTATCTATCAGGAATGCTGCTTTATTTTTTCTTTTGCCAGGCGCAGCGCTTTTTTGAATTGATCTCCCCTGGTAAGGTTTGTGGTGTCGAGCAAAATGGCATCTTCTGCCTTTTGAAGAGGGCTTATTGCACGATTTGTATCAATATAATCTCTCAGTTCAAGATTTGCCTTTACATCTTCTAAAGTAATGGTTGGATTTTTTTCATAGAGTTCTTTAAAGCGCCTTTGCACCCTTATGGCAGTATCGGCAGTTACGAAAATTTTCAATTCTGCATCAGGAAACACAACCGTGCCAATATCTCTTCCATCCATCACGATCCCCTTTTTCTCTCCCATTTTTCTCTGCTGCGCAACAGCGAAATCACGAACTTCTTTTATTGCTGAAACTTCGCTCACATTTTCACTCACCAGCATATCCCTGATAAGAGATTCAACATTTTCATCATTGAGGTACATGTCGCTCCTTCCTGTATGCTGATTAAAAACGAATTCAAGGGAGATATTTTTTAATGCTTGTTGTACGGCTGTTTTATGTGGAAGGTTTATATGATTCCGAAGAAAGTATAGAGTAATTGCCCTGTACATGGCGCCGCTGTCAATAAAAATATAATTCAGTTCTTCAGCGAGCTGACGGGCAAGTGTGCTTTTGCCGCAGGATGATTGACCATCTATTGCAATAATAATTTTCTTCATTAATTAAATAACAATATACTTTTTTGTGCACAAACAAACAGCTACACTGAGCATGGCAGTGAGAATCTTATTCTGAAATTACTTCTACTCCGGGGTGTTTGGATGGATCAAATACGAATTTGTTGTCAGCGATAACGGCATTTGTTTTAATGTTTGAAAGTGTAAACTCGATAATATTATCGCTCTTGTCAATGACCCTTGCTTTGGTAATAAGGTTTTTTGTTTTATCTACAAATACATTTACCTGCTTAAAATTTTTTCTTTGATCAGACGGTATCATTTTTATTTCATGATAATTGCCCGCAGAAGAAACCAATGTATATGTAAAATCTTTATCGTAGAAATTTGATAAAAGCTTTTGAGGTGTCAAGGTCTTGGTGTCATCTTTATCCACATCGGTTACTGTAACTTCATTTTCACCATTATAATTCCATGTTTTTGCACCATTACAGAATATCTCGGTACTCCCCTGTTTAATATAATATTGCTCCCCTTTGATATTTATCAGCCCTTTTACAGAGCCCTGTAATTCATTTTTCCTGTCTTTTGTGGTATAGGCAAAATTGGCAGAAACTCCTTTCAGGGTATTCAGTTTGGCGCTTACGCCGTCTAAAATTTTTTTAGCCTTAGGGTCATTTTGAGCATAGATGCTCACTGCAAAACCAATCGTCAATAAAAAAACTGCATAAATTTTTTTCATTCTGAAGATTTTTGGACTGCAAAAGTAGTCTAAACGCCTGTCTTTGTCAACCCGGAACAGTTTTGTTTATTACTTCAGCGGTTCGTGATATTAATTTTCCTCTTAATTCAATAATCCTGCCTTCCCTGTTCAGGATGTCTTTTTTGGGTTTTTCTTAACTGGTAAAAGTTTAGAAGGAGTTTTTCTTGTATCTAATTTGCCGTATAAACGTATCTTTGCAAACTTTATGAAAATCGTTTACCGGGTTCTGATATTATCTGTATTATTATCTTCCTGTACCAGCCAGTTTGGGAAAGTGCTTAAAAGTAAGGATAAAGAGTATAAACTGAAAATGGCAGAGCAATACTATGCTTCCAAAAAGTATGATAAAGCACAACAGGTTTATGAAGATATTATGCCTTTTTTTAAAGGAGACCCGCGGTTTGAAGATATGTATTACAAGTATGCTTATTGTGCATTTAGTCTGAGAGACTACATTAATTCTGAAAACCTCTTTAAAACATTTACAGAAACTTTTCCGGGAAGCTCAAGAGCCGAAGAATGTGAATACATGCGATGCATGTCTTATTTTAAACAATCCCCGAAGGTGGACCTCGATCAGACAAATACGTCAAAGACGATTTCACTGATGCAGGCATTCATCAATTCACATCCTGATTCAAAAAGAGTAAAGGATGCTACTGATATTATGGACCAATGCAGAGCTAAACTGGAATTAAAGAGCTATAAGAATGCACAGCTCTATTACGATCTTGGTTATTTTAAAGCTGCAGCCGTTGCTTATTCTTCATTAATGGAAACCTTTGCCGATTCTGAAAAAAGTGATGAATATAAGCTCAATGAAATAAAAGCATACTATAAATATGCACAAATGAGCATAGAAGAAAAACAGCAGGAGCGGTATGAAAAGGTATTGATAGAATGTTCAGATTTCACAGACCGTTTCCGTGAAAGCAAACTGATAAGCCAGGTCAATGAATTTAGAACACAATCCCAAAA
>JAHEZC010000298.1 GCA_023251275.1 Parafilimonas sp.
GAAAACGGCAGTCCACCCTTGTTTAAAGTAGATGATAGTATTCGCAGTTTACAAATTGAAAAGTTGCATGAGATAAAAAATAAAAGAGATAATAAAAAAGTATCATCGTGCTTACAAAATCTGAATATTGCAGCGAAAGATGGAAGTAATCTCATGCCTTTTGTGATAGATGCCGTGGAGAATTATTGTACGCTGGGAGAAATTGCAGACTGTTTGAGAAAAGTGTTTGGAGAATATAAATGAAATCACGATTTGAATGATTCTAATAAAGTAAACCCATGACTGTATATTGAGTAAATCAGAATCAAAATATTATCTGCTTTCCCGATTTATAACTATCACGCTCATCTGTCTCCTCACCCGTTATTTTATCTTCAATGGCTTTAATGGCACAGACGATCTGCATTATGCAAGGCTTGCATCCGATATGGTCAAAGGAAGATATAGTCCCTTTGTTGCGGAGGATATTTTTTCAGGAAGAATATTACTGGTTGCATGGCAGGCGCTTATCTATTTTATTGGTGGTGTCAATATATTCACGACGCAGGCCGGAACTATAATTGCAATTGTACTGTCCTGTTATTTCACCGTCTTCAGATTATTGCCTGTAAAAAATATTACAACAGTAATTATCGCATCTGCTCTTTTTTATTTCAACCCTGTCTTAACAGAAGCTACAATAGGTGTATTGCCGGATATCTATATTTTGCTCGCCGGAATAATTCTATTGCTTTTATGGCGAAATGTAATTAAAGAAAAAAAAAGGAGTAAATTATTTTTCAAAAGCTTTTTGATTGGGGTGATAATTTTTGTCGCAATGTTTTTTAAAGAGAATGCTTTGATATTCTTTCCTTTTATCATTTGCCTCGCTGTTATTCACCGGAAGCAAAACGGTTTGATTGCGGGATTTATAAGTATTCTCACTTTTTCTGCCGGCATTATATTGTCTGCCTGGATGTATGCGCATTATACAGGAGATGTTTTTTTCAGGGTTAAACAAATTGAAAGCAGTACCTATTTTAATCCATGCAGTTATGAAATGCTTCCATTGCATGATTTAATTATCCGCATGACTTATGGCGTATGGAAAGAGTTTATTGTAAATGGCTTTTATCCTGTTCTGCTTGCATCCATTATCCTCGTCTTGAAATTCACTTTTGATAAAAATCTCAAACTGAAAGAGCACCAGGAATCTGTTTATTTCATATTGCTATTATTGCTCAGTCTTTATTTTCCGTTTTCATTCAAAGGTTATCAGCCATTATGCTATAAAGCAAGACATTTTCTTTTCCTTTTACCATTCGCAGTTTCAGTTTGCGCCATTTTTCTGGATAAAAATTTAAAAAACAATCGTTCTCTTCTTCTATGGATACCTGCATCACTCATACTTTCTGTTGTCTGCGTTATCAGCACTCCGGATAAATGGCGATGGATGACCTGCATATCATTATTTATTTTTTTTCTTTTACAAAACATCTTCTCCCCCAAATTATTTAATCCATTTAAACTCATTTTGTTTTCGCTTATTTTTTGGTTAAGCATTTCCCCGGGAATATTTTACAGAAACAATTATTGGTTCGGTAATACACAGCAACTTTCAACAATACTTCAGGGCAATTATTTTTATTTCCCCGAACATGACAATATGATGAACTGGAAATTGTTACATGGTTTCAGCGATAGCTGTCATACATACAATCTTGAAAAAGAGCCTTTCAAAATTTTCCAGGCATACTATGAAAGCCCTGATACATCTGCATTTCATCCGGGATGGTTTATTGTGAATAATGTGTACAGTAAAAGCCAAAGCAAATTCCCGGAGGCTCTAAAAAAAATGAAAGAAACAAACTTTTTTTCCCGCCAGGAATGTTATGGTAATATTTGCGCTTATTATCTTGACACAAAAGACCAGTTTAAAATAATACAAAACCTCCTTGCCTCAGACTAAAAGATTAAGACATATTCTTCATTGAGTAAATTTGCAAGATGATATTTTGTACTATCGTTACCTCAGAAAATGAGTTGCAGCAAATAGCGGAACTATCGCGGCAAAATCATTTGTCGCAAATCACTGAAAAAGAAAAATCATCTGAAGGCTTTGTAACATGGCATTATACTTATGATCTCTGAAACAACTTCATATTGTTTCTCCCGCCGTTATTGCCAGGGATAACAATAAAGTAGTTGGCTACGCTTTGGTTGCAACGAAAGAATCTGCTTCATTTCATCACCCGATAAAGGATATGATCTCACATACAGATCAGTTATATTATAACAACCGCCTGCTTAGCTCGTACAATTATTATGTGATGGGACAAATATGCGTTGCTAAGAACTATCGCGGCAAAGGATTGGTCAACATAATGTATCAGCATCACAAAAAACTGTTTCAGCATCTGTACGATTTTGTGATCACAGATATTTCCACAAGCAATCAACGCTCAGTGAGGGCGCATGAAAAAGCCGGCTTCAAAACCATTCATACTTACCATGATGCCATGGATCAATGGAATGTAGTGCTGTGGACCTGGGAATAATCTTTTTCCATAAACGAAGCATTCTGTATCGGCAAATTAACCTGTGCATTGGGAAAAATTATTTTTCCATCCCTGATCAATAAATATTTTTCGTTAAGACTCATATTTTGTCCTATGCAACTTTGCAAAACAATAGATGGCATATTCAGCTTTACCACATAATCAAATCCCGGCTTAATCCAGAGAATTATCGGCACGCCAAATATCTTGCTAAGCTGAATAATTTCCATCCCTTCGTATTGTCCCTGTTTGAATGTCAAATTATTTTTATGCGTTTGATCTGTCAGAATATGTCTTCTTCCTTTGAACAGAGAAAGCATAAAGGAGCTATCCATTCCATTATATATGCCTACATCATTAGACCCCAAAAAAGTGATTACCTGTTTGTCCGCATGAGTAAGCGTTTTCCTTATTTCAAGAAAAGGTGTTTCAGCAACAAAGTCGAATGGCTCAATAAATATGGTATCTGTTTTTAATTCGTACCTGTTCATCCGCAAAGAAATTTCACCGCCGCAGTTTTTTGCAGCATATAAATAACCGGAAGAATCGGCATAAACCCAATCCCAGCAAAAAGCGCTGCTGTCCCGGATTTCAAAAGCATAAAGCGGCACATTATTTCTGTTCTGGGTAAATACTGCTGGACAAAAGATTATTGACAAAAATATAAGTAAATACTTTTTGGGCATGGACTAAAAGTTTTCTGTTTTCTCAATATGGATAAATTATTTTTTCATCCACATCGGTTTTAATTTTATGATCTTTTTATATATGGGACAATATTCCGCATGTGATCCTTTTAAATAACCCGTACTTAATAAAAACTCATTTACTATTTCACCGCCGGTAAACCGAAAATGCTGTTTAAACAATTTTACCCACTCCTCTTTTGTAAGCGGGTGATGGTGATTTAGCCAATCTTTGAATGATCCGAATTCCTTTTGCAATGTTGCAATCTTTTTTGCATTATCAATCGCTGCATGAATCTTCAAACGGTTGCGGATGATACCTGCATCATTCAGCAGCTTTTCAATTTTCTTTTCGTTATACTTTGCTACTTTATGTATTTCGAAATCATCGTAAGCCTTAAAAAAGTTTTGTTTCTTTTTTAATATCGTATCCCAGCTTAATCCAGCCTGGTTTATTTCAAGCACAAGCCTGGCAAATAATGCATCATCAGTGTCTAAAGGAAAACCGTACTCATAATCATGATACTGCCTATGCACATTATCAATATCAAGATTCATTACATAATCGCAGTAAGTTTTAATAACCGGTTCCATAGCATTGCTCAACAAAAGTGGTGCAGATAAAGATGGTGCAAAGGCGTTACCTTCGAAACAACGTCGAAACTATTAATCATTTCCCTAACTTTCACCTCTAATTATCCACAAATGAAAAAAACTTATTTAGCTTTTATTGTCTTTTGTCTTTTCGCTATTCAGCTCGATGCCCAGCCCTCATTTATTACCGACAGCCTTAACAATTACATTCTCCAGGGAATGAAAGATTGGGATATTCCAGGCCTTGCTATTGCAATCGTGAAAGATGGAAAAGTAGTGCTGATGAAAGGCTATGGCGTACGTGACCTGCAGACCAATGAACCCGTAGATGAAAACACACTCTTCATGATCGCAAGCAACAGCAAACTCTTTACTGCTACTGCTCTTGCACAACTGGAGTACAATAAAAAACTTTCCTTAGATGATAAGATCACCAAATATTTTCCAGATTACAGGGTGTATGATTCTGCAACAACCCAACTGGTAACCATACGTGACATGCTTTGTCATCATCTTGGTACCAAAACTTTCCAGGGCGATTTTACTTTCTGGAATTCAAAACTTTCACGTGAAGAGATCATTCATAAGATGCGCTTGCTGAAACCCTCGCAGAATTTCAGGCAGAGCTATGGCCATTGCAACAGTTGTTTTTTAACGGCGGGAGAAATTA
>JAHEZC010000299.1 GCA_023251275.1 Parafilimonas sp.
GGATTTCGTATAGAAGGAATACTGGCCAGAGACGATAATGAATATAAGCTTCTCTGCATCCTGCGCGAAAATGGCCGTAAAGAATTTTCATTGAATACTGAATCTTATAAGCGCTTTTCCGGGCATATCGGAAAATTTCCCTGTGTGATGATTGCACCTGATGATATAGCACTTATTACAGGCAACAGCGAGGAACGAAGAAAATACCTCGATACCATCTTATCACAGCTTTCTGCTGACTATTTAAATGAATTGATAGAATATAATAAAATATTGCAGCAGCGCAACAGTTTCTTAAAAGCCGCATCAGAGTATAACCGCACCGATGAAACATTGCTCGATATTTTTGATGAACAATTGAGCGTTAGGGGACAAAAGATATTTTATTACCGTAAAAAATTTTTGTCAGCATTTTTGCCTTCGGTATGTCAGCAATACGACGTTATCGCAGGGAGAAAAGATAAAATTGATTTGCAATACGACAGCCAATTATTACATGTTTCATTAAAAGAATTACTCATTCAAAACCGCCAGCGTGACCTGTACCTGCAACGCACAGGCTGCGGCATTAATAAGGATGATATTGAAATATTGATGAATAAACTGCCTTTCAAAACCATCGCGTCGCAAGGGCAGAGAAAGAGCTTATTGTTTGCGTTGAAACTGGCTGAGTTCAATGTTCTGAAAAAGCAAAAGGGCTTTGCCCCGATTTTGTTATTGGATGATGTATTTGAAAAATTAGATGCGGAAAGAATGAATAACTTTCTTTACAAAGTTTGTGTGGAAGAGGACGCACAGGTATTTATTACCGATACCCATAAAGAAAGATTGGAAACTACTTTGAATAATTTGCAAATCAGTTACCAGTTAATTGAATTGAAGACCTGATTTCTGATTTTCTGATTTTGTGATTGCAGATTTTCTGATTTTTCTCATCACGGCTGTTAATAATTCACTGTCTAAAATTTTCATTCATGTCCCAATATTCAGTTAGTGACCTTATGACTTAACGACTTTATAACTATTAGCTTTCATTTTTCACCATTCACTCCAGTTGAATTTTATGTATTTCTTTTATGCATTATTCCGAATATCTTATTTTTAATGTATGAAGAAAATTACTTCCCTTCTCCTCACAACTTTACTCCTGCATTTTTTTTCTTATGCGCAGCATTTTACCCATGCAGATACTTTACGTGGCAGCATTACACCTGAAAGAGCCTGGTGGGATGTATTGAGATATGATATTGAAGTAAAACCCGATTATAATACCAAAACGATTATTGGCAAAAACAGGGTTAATTTTCGCACTTATGAATCTGGCAATAAGATCATGCAAATTGATTTGCAAGAACCTTTAATTATTGACAGTGTTACGTTTCAAAACAAGAAAATGCATTTCAAAAAAATTGACCGAAACGTATGGTACATATATGTGGAAGGCATACCTAAAAGCCATTATTTAAAGTCAACGAAACATCACGAATTAACTTTAGAATCACACACAATAATAATTCCTGAACCATATATCAATATCTATTATCACGGCAAACCTGCCGAAGCTATCCGCCCACCCTGGGATGGGGGCTGGATATGGAAAAAAGATACACTTGGCCGTCCGTGGATGAGCGTTGCCTGTCAGGGTTTGGGTGCAAGTGTGTGGTATCCGTGCAAAGACCATCAAAGTGACGAACCAGATCTTGGTGCTTCTCTTACTGTTACTGTTCCTGATACATTAGTGGCTGTTGGGAATGGCAGGTTGCAAAGCAAAACATCAGAGAATGGCCTTTCCACATATATATGGGAAGTAAAAAATCCGATCAACAACTACAACATCATTCCATATATAGGCAAATATGTAAACTGGACTGACACACTGCACGGAGAAAAAGGCAACCTTGACCTTAGCTATTGGGTGCTCGATTATAATTTGCAAAAAGCAAAAGAACAATTTAAACAAGTGAAGCCGATGCTGCGTTGTTTTGAGCATTGGTTTGGCCCCTATCCTTTTTATGAAGATGGTTACAAACTCGTAGATGCACCACATCTCGGCATGGAACATCAAGGTGCTATTGCTTACGGGAACAGTTACCGGAACGGATACTTTTTTGCAAATAAAGAAATGATTGATCTGTCCGAAACAGGTTGGGGCTTCAAATGGGATTTCATTATTGTGCATGAAAGCGGGCATGAATGGTTTGGTAACAATATCTCTACAAAAGATATTGCCGATATGTGGGTACACGAAAGTTTTACCAACTACAGCGAAACGCTTTATACAGAATGGCTTTTTGGAAAAGAAGCCGGTAATGATTATAACTATGGCATCAGGAAAAAGATAGTGAATAAATATCCTGTTATAGCATCCTATGGCGTAAATATGGAATCAGAGACCACTGATAAATACTATAAGGGCAGCAATATGATTCACACGATAAGGCATATCATTGATGATGATGAAAAATTCAGACAGATATTAAGAGGGCTGAATAAGACCTATTATCATCAGACCGTTACATCAGCGCAAATCGAAAATTACATCAGCAGAAATGCAGGTATTGATTTCAGCAAAGTATTTGATCAATATCTTAGAACCACGCAAATTCCGCAACTGGAATATTATTATTCAACTAATAATAAAAAAATATTTTATCGCTGGGATAGCTGTGTACATGGCTTTAATATGCCATTGATGCTGCGTGATAAAAATAAAAAACTGGTATTGTATCCAACCAAAACGTGGAAATCATACGCTTTAAAAACAGGTGAAGAAGAAATTTTTAATCCGCAATGGATTGACAGAAATTATTATATCCGCATAAAAGAAGTGCAGCCAAACAATTAATTTGCAGAATTAATCATAAGAAGTTTTTAATAGATGCTTCTTTCGTCAGAATGACAAACTAAGGCTGAAATAATCATCCTTAATTCAAATCATGTACTAATGCTTGTCATTATAACGCAGGAGAAATCTGCCCCGATTATTAAGACTCTTTATATTCACCCATGAGCAGTATCCGCAAACAAACCATTATATCGAGCATACTGGTGTACATCGGTTTTCTGATAGGCGCGATCAATACTTATTTTTATGTACGCGAAGGTGCATTCACCACAGAACAGTTTGGCCTTACACGCCTTTTTTTTGATGTGGGGCAAAATGTTTTCACATTCGCCAGCCTGGGTGTAATTCCGGTAGTTTACAAATTTTATCCTTACTATAAAGACAATATTGAAGATAAAAAAAATGACCTGCTTACATGGGCGCTTATTGCAGCTACAATCGGGTTCATTCTTATATCCCTTACCGGGATCATTCTTGAACCAGTGGTAACGCGAAAATTTTCTGAACGATCTTCACTATTTGTTCAGTACTATTACTGGGTTTATCCTTTTGCGTTCGGTATGTTGCTGTTCAGTATCCTCGAAGGATTCACCTGGGCTTTGCAAAAAACGGTTGTTTCCAATTTTCTGAGGGAAACGGCTTTGCGGATAGTGACTTCTGCGTTTATTCTTTTGTATTATTTCAAGCTGATCAGTTTCCAGGAATTTGTATGGCTGTTTTCCTGCATTTACTTTTTTATAGCCGCGGCACTCGTGATTTATCTTATCAGGATTGGAAAATTTACCATCACATTTTCTTTGAGCCGTGTAACAAAAAAATTCAGGAAAAAGATGTTTGCCATGCAGTCGCTTATTTTCGGAGGCATCTGTATCCAGGCATTAGGACAAACCATTGACGGCATTCTTATAGCCAGCCTGAAAGGCCTCGGGCCTACAGGGATTTTTACGCTTGCGCAATATGCCGCCAATCTTATACAGGTGCCCCAGCGAAGTATTTACACCATATCCATCGGTTTTTTATCCCGTGCATGGAAGGATAAAAACATGGAAGAGATCAACCGCATTTACCAACGTTCCTGCATCAATATGCTGCTGCTGTCTGTGTTTATATTTGGCAATATCTGGCTGTGCGTGGAAGATGGATTAAAAGTGCTGAATATTCAATCCGCTTATGCCGAAGCTTTGCCCATTATTTTTGTGCTTGGCATTGCAAGAGTGATAGATGCAGGCACAGGGGTAAACAGCACTATCATCGGCACATCTACCTTTTGGCGGTTTGAATTTATGAGCGGCGTGGTTTTACTGACGTTACGTATTCCACTCAGTTATATTCTCATCAAAAATTACGGCATTACCGGCTCTGCCTATGCAGAATTAATTTCCTATACGGTATATAATGCAATACGTTTCGAATTTCTGCGAAGAAAATTCAGCATGCAGCCATTTACTGTGCAGACGGTTTATTCATTGCTGCTCGGTATTGCCTCGTTCCTCATCACTTATTTTGCCTTTGCACATCTTGATGGATGGTTAGCGATTATATTCCGCGGATTGATGTTTTCCGGCATTATGGTAACTGGCATTTTCTTATTTAAACTTACACCCGATGCCAAACAACTCTTAGAAGTATTAAGA
>JAHEZC010000300.1 GCA_023251275.1 Parafilimonas sp.
TCATTGAGCTTGAAGAAAAAGCTGTGAAGGGCAAAAATCATCAATCTTATAGTCTCTGTTTCTACCGAAATATTTTGGTGCAGCATTCTTTTTAAATTATTCATTCGTATCATAGCTCCACTTCAGCCATGTAGCACCCCATGTAAAACCGCCGCCAAATGCTGCAAGCACAATGTTGTCTCCCTTTTTCAGTTGGCATTCCCATTCCCACAAACAAAAAGGAATCGTTGCAGCAGTTGTATTGCCGTACCGCTGAATATTGATCATCACTTTTTCTTTTGGCAGGCCCATGCGGTTAGCTGTTGCATCAATGATCCTGAGATTGGCCTGGTGCGGTACAAGCCATGCAATATCATCCGCTGTCAGATTATTGCGTTCCATAATTTCAGCGCTTGCATCAGCCATTCCGACCACTGCAAATTTGAATACGGCCTTGCCTTCCTGGTAAGCATAGTGTTCGCGTGCTGCAACAGTTTCAATGCTGGCCGGTTTCAATGAACCACCTGCTTTCATGTGCAGAAATTCACAACCTTTGCCATCAGTTTTCAGAATGCTGTCGAGCACTCCAGTGCCATCTGTCGCCGGTTCCAGCAAAACAGCACCTGCAGCATCGCCAAAAAGAATGCAGGTATTCCTGTCAGTATAATCCACGATTGCGCTCATTTTGTCCACACCAACCACCAATACATTTTTATAGCGCCCTGATTCAATAAAGCTGGCGCCTGTAGTTAGCGCAAACAGGAATCCGCTGCAGGCTGCATTCAAATCGAAACTCCATGAGTTTGTTGCCCCTATTTTAGCTGAAATGATATTGGCAGTTGCGGGAAAAACCAGATCAGGTGTAACTGTGGCGCAGATAATACATTCAATTTCTTTGGGATCAAGGTTTTTTTTTCGCAGTATCGCTTCAATGGCAGGAACCGCCATATCGCTGCTTGCTTTGCCGGGATCTTTTAATATTCTTCTTTCCTCGATGCCGGTGCGGGTACGTATCCATTCATCATTCGTATCCACCATTGTTTCCAACTCCTTATTGGTGAGCCTGTATTCGGGTACATATCCACCTACGGCAGTAATAGCTGCAGTTACTTTACTCATGCTTGATATATTGAACAAACAAATGTATCAAAATATCAGCAACACATCAGATAGCGTAATTATGCGTTTCAAAATAAATTAATTTTCAAAATAATTCATTATTGCCCGAAAACCATACTTTTGAGCCCTCTGTATTATGATCGCATTTGTAAGAGGAAAATTTTTACGTAAAACACCGGCACAGGTAATTGTGGATGTGAACGGCGTTGGATACGATTTGCAGATAAGCCTGCATACGTATTCAGCTATCAGCCAGGCGGATTCAGGTCAGCTCTTTACTTTTCTGCACATCACAGAGAACGGACAAACCTTATATGGCTTTTATGAACAAAACGAGAAAGATTTATTCCTGCAATTGATCAGCGTTTCCGGCGTAGGGGCTGCCACGGCAAGAATGATGCTGAGCGGAATGAAGCCCGATGAAATAATAAAAGCTATATTGCAGGGTAATGCAAGGCAATTGGAAGGCATTAAGGGCATCGGAAAAAAAACGGCTGAACGTCTTATTCTGGAACTGAAGGATAAAGCGGGAAAGATACAGAGCGGCAGTACCGTAATAATGAAGGGCATTCACAATACCATAGAGCAGGATGCGTTAAATGCTTTAATATCACTTGGCATTGCAAGAAATACAGCAGAAGCAGCGTTAAGAAAGGTTTATCAGTCTGATAATAATCTTGCCGTTGAAGAAATAATTAAACAAGCACTTAAAAACTTATAGTCTATCGCACACACTTCTACTTAACCAGAGCCTATTGCGAAATTGATCAACGGTTTTTATCACATCAGAATTTTTTTAGCAGCGCTTTTCGTTTGTACGCTATCCAGCTATGGATGGGCGCAAAAAACAGATTCGCTCCGCTTCCCTATCAAAGACAGGCGTGGCGACCGTTTTACCTGGCATTACAGCAATCCTTTTGACTTGAGTGATTCCACATTTATCAGGGACAGTATTGAATATGATCCCAAAACGAGACAATATTATATCATTGAAAAAATCGGTAATACCTATTACCGCAAACCCACTTATTTAACTTTTGATGAATTCCTGCAACTGCAGGCAAAGCAATCCGAAACAGATTATTTTAATGAACGATCCAAAACCCTGTTTGATCTTAACAGGAAAATAGCCAGGCCCAAACCACAGGTATATGACCAATTATTTGACCGGATTTTTGGTGTAGGCCCGAAGGGAATGAAGGTGGAGATAAAACCCCAGGGAAGTGTTGACTTAACAATGGGCTACCAGGGGCAGAATATCAAAAACCCTACTCTTTCTGAGCGTGCAAGAAAAAACGGCGGTTTTGATTTTGATATGAATGCCAATGTAAATGTCATGGGCAATATCGGTGATAAGCTGAAACTTCCCATCAACTATAATACTCTCGCCAATTTTGATTTTGAAAACCAGTTGAAGCTGGATTATAAAGGCAAGGATGATGAGGTCATCAAGTCAATAGAGGCGGGAAATATTTCGTTCCAGGCAAAAGGTACACTGATGGCAAGTGTGCAGAGTTTGTTTGGAATAAAAACCACTTTGCAGTTTGGAAAGTTATTTATTACAACGGCTATAGCCGATCAGCGTTCGCAAAGACAATCCCTGGCATTGGAAGGCGGCGGGCTGAGCCAACCCATCAATAAAAAGCTGGATGATTATGATGAGAACAAGCATTTTTTGATGGCGCAATATTTTAAAAGTAATTATAATTCGGCGATGAGCAACCTGCCGGTTGTAAACAGCCAGGTACAGATAATGCGGGCAGAGGTCTGGATTACCAACAGAACGGGCAGAACCACTAATACAAGAAATATTGTAGGCTTCATGGATATGGGAGAAAACCAGCCTTATAATTCCAATATTCATTCTCTCACCGGCAGCCCATATCCTGATAATGCAGCCAATGATTTATATTCTTTTCTTATAAAAGACGGCGCCAACCGAAACCCGGCATTAATTAATACACTCCTGCTTGCAAGAGGATTGACACCGGTAAATGATTTTGAAAAAACTTTTGCCCGTAAACTCGATTCAAGCGAATATTATATAAATCCGCAGATAGGGTTCATTTCATTAAACCAACAACTGCAGCCCGACGATGTGTTGGCTGTTGCCTACCAATATACTTACAATGGCCGGGTTTACCAGGTGGGTGAATTTTCCCAGGATGTGACTGTTGATTCCACACAGGGTGTGCAAAAAGTTTTATTCCTTAAATTGCTGAAAGCCACTTCACAACGTCCTTCATTGCCTATCTGGGGGTTGATGATGAAGAATGTCTATTCGCTGGATATCACTTCTTTGGACAGGGAAGATTTTAAGCTGAATGTTGTTTACCAGGAGCCAAGCGGGGGTATCAAAAGATATTTGCCTGAAAGTAATCCAACTGTTTCAGGACAGCCGTTAATGACCATTTTGCGCAGCGACCGCTTGAATAACCGCAACGATCCTCAGCCTGATGGCCTGTACGATTTCGTAGATGGGTTTACGGTTCTACAGCAACAGGGGAAAGTAATTTTTCCGGTACTGGAGCCCTTTGGAAAAGACCTTGATGCTCTTGCTTTTGCCAACATGCCACCGGAACTTAAGCAACGCTATGTCTATTACCAGTTATATGATTCAATTAAAGCTATTGCACAGACCTATGCTAACCTGAACCGCTTTCTTCTGCAGGGAAGTGTAAAGGGCAGCTCCACGACCGACATTTATCTTGGCGGGTTTAATATTCCCCCAGGTTCAGTGTCTGTTACAGCCGGCGGCCAAAAGCTGATAGAAAATACAGATTATATCATTGATTACAATCTTGGCACCTTAAAAGTAATAAACCAGGCAATCATTAATTCGGGTGTTCCGGTAAATGTACAATATGAAAACAATGCGACCTTCGGTATCCAGCAACGCAGTTTTCTTGGAATGCGCCTTGACTATCTCGTGAACAAAAAGCTTTCTGTGGGAGGCACCATTGAAAGGCTTTCGGAAAGGCCATTCTTCACCAAAATGAATTACGGAGATGATCCTATCAGGAATACGATGTACAGCCTGGATTTTAATTATCGTTCCGAACTTCCCGGCCTGACCAGGCTGCTGGACTGGCTTCCTTATTATACTACCACTACCATGAGCACCATCAATGCCTATGGAGAAGCAGCATTACTTAAACCCGGCCATCCGCCGCAGATAGGAAAGGGAAACGAGGGCCTGATTTATATTGATGATTTTGAAGGTACTACCAGTAATATTGATTTGCGGTTCCCTTTTATTGCCTGGGCAATGGCTTCTACTCCGCAAGGAAATGGGTTATTCCCGGAGGGCACATTGACCAATAACATTGACTATGGGAAAAACCGGGCTAAGCTTGCGTGGTATAATATTGAGCCT
>JAHEZC010000301.1 GCA_023251275.1 Parafilimonas sp.
TCATTTGCGGCGTCAATTCCAACTAAATCTGCAATTTCAATTATTGCGTCTTTTTCAATTTCCACTTTCTTTTTCCCATCCGTCGAAAAAAAACAGCCCTTGAAAAATAGTATCTCATTTTTTATTTCTGCAAATGCACCGATGGGTGCAGAACATCCGCCCATCAATGTTCTCAGGAAGTCTCTTTCAATTTTTGTACAAAGAGCAGTCTTGTCCTCATGTAAAAATGAACAAATTTTTTTTACAGATTCATCTTCTTCCCTGCAAACAACCATGATCGCTCCCTGGGCAGGGGCAGGCAGCATCCAGTCAAGTTCAATTGATTTATCCGGCCTGAGATTTATCCTTTCCAAACCTGCTGCGGCAAAGATGGCTCCGTTCCAGTTATTTTCCTGCAGCTTTCTTAAACGTGTATTAACATTGCCGCGCAGATTTTCTATCGCATGATTTGGGTAGCGATGCAGCCATTGTGCTTTGCGGCGAATACTGCTCGTGGCTATGATGAAACCCACAGCCCCTGATAAAGAGTCCGGGAGTTCATTTTTATAAACCAGTATATCTTTCCATGATCCTCTTTTTAAAACTGCTGCCTGCGCAATGCCCTGCGCCAATTGTGTGGGCACATCTTTCATCGAATGAACTGCGATATCAATTCTGTTGCTGAGCAATGCTGCATCCAACGCCTTTGTAAAAACACCCTGCACGCCTATTTCATAAATTGGGTTTACGAGATCAATATCGCCATCACTTTTGATAAAAATCAATTCTGATTGGATATTGCGTTTAGCGAGTTCATCTTTTACCAATGCTGCCTGCCACACGGCAAGTTCACTGTCACGGGTGCCTATATTGAGGAGTCTGTTCATCAGGCAAAATTAATTAGCCCTGCCGGTGATGAAGTCATTGATTGCTTCAATATAATTACAGCCGGGCTGATGCTGCTCACGCATTTTTACAGCCATATTATTGATGACTTTCTGTATGTTACTGTCGTTTGAACTGGTGAATGCCGGACTATAGTTGGAACGGGTATTTAAAAATAAATTACTTTGATGCATGTCTAGCAGCTTTTGTTTTACGGCTTTCAGCACCGGAGCATTTCTGCGCAGGCTATGCCATTCGGTAAATTCATTTATATGCGCCGCAATAACAGACTTTGCTTTCGGAACTTCTGCCATGCGTTTTTGCAAAGCAGCATCTTTAATTTTTGAAAGATCATCTACATTTAGCAAAGTGATATAAGGCAATTCTTTCAGCGAAGGGTCAATGTTGTTCGGAATGGATAAATCAATCAGTAACTTTTGATTGCTATTAACAAGTTCTTTTTTTGTGATAACAGGTTGTTCCGCATTTGTTGCTACGATGATGATATCTGCATCCTGCATTTGCATGAATGTTTCATGATAAGGTGCATGCAGCAATTCCATTTCTTCTGAAAGGGCAGAGGCCTTTTCTTCAGTACGGTTGATGAGAACAATATTTTTTGTTTCAAGATAATCAATCAGGTTTTTGCACGTATTACGCCCGATCTTACCTGTACCAAGCAAAACAATTTTTTTGTTTTTTACATCGCTTACATTATCCCTGATAAACTGAACAGCAGCAAATGAAACAGAAACTGTTCCGCTGCTGAGGGATGTCTGTGATTTGATCGCTTTGGATGATTGCAATACAGTGTTAGTAAGCCTTTCCAGAAAATGACCGATGCAATGGCGTTGTTTTGCAAACTTCACAGCCTGTTTTATTTGTCCCACAATTTCATAATCACCAAGTATTTGCGAATCCAATCCTGCAGCTACATTAAACAGATGTTCTATTGCATCTGTCCCCTGTTTTATATAGCATAGTTCATTAAATGTTTCAATGGAACCAACAGTTTCGCCGCATAAAAGCTGAGCCAATATTTCTTCCCCGGGAGCAATGCCATAGATCTCGGTACGGTTGCAGGTACTGAGAATAAATAATTCTTTTACACCGGCATATCTCGATTTATGAAGAATGCTTTCATATTGCTCATGACCAACGGCAAATTGGCCACGCATAGCCGCATCCGTTTTTTTATAATTGATCCCCGCTATATAAAATTGTTGAATATTCATTTTATAATGAACGCAAAAGTAATTTTTGTAGTTCCGATGAAAACATGATCTTAGTCATGATAGTGTCATTTCTTTGTCAGGTTTTCAGAAATAGATACCAAACCTGCCAGAGTCACTTGTTTCCAAAGAAAACCGTTCTGTTACATTTGCAAACAACAATCCCGATGAAATGGTAAAAAAAGGCGTTGTACTGGTAAATCTAGGTTCTCCCGACAGCACGAATGTAAAAGATGTACGAAGATACCTTACTGAATTTTTAATGGATGAGCGTGTGATTGACAAGCCCTGGTTGGCAAGAACTTTATTGGTGAAAGGTATCATTGTACCGTTTCGTGCTTCAAAAAGTGCTGCTGCATATCAGACTATCTGGTGGAAAGAAGGCTCGCCACTAATTGCAATTACAAGGCAATTACAAAAAGCTGTTCAGCAGAATTTTGATGAACCTGTTGAAATTGCCATGCGTTATGGAAGCCCAACGCCCAAGCAGGCTTATGATAAATTAATTACAGAGCATCCCCAGATAGAAGAGGTAACTATATTTCCGCTTTACCCGCATTATGCTATGAGCAGTTATGAGACAGCCGTAGAATATATGAAAGCAGTGCATGCAAAAAATAAATATCCTTTCAAACTTAAAATCATTGACCCTTACTACAATGATGCTTTTTATATAAATGCACTCGCGGAATCAATGAGAACTTATCTTGATAGACCTTATTATCATATTTTATTCAGCTATCATGGCATTCCTGAAAGGCATATTTTAAAATCAGATATTACGGCAAATCATTGCCTGAAAGTTGCCGGCTGCTGCGAAGTCAATTCGCCTGCCCATGCCCATTGTTATCGCCACCAGGTCAGGATGACTACAAAGCTGGTTACAGAACAGCTAAATATTCCTGCGGATAAATACAGTATTTCTTTTCAATCTCGTTTAGGAAAAGGCTGGCTGCAACCTTTTACTGATATTCGTCTCGCGGAATTGCCCAAAGAAGGGATAAAAAATTTATTGGTTGTATGCCCGGCTTTTGTGAGTGATTGTCTTGAAACACTTGAAGAAATTGCAGAACGGGGAAAGGAAACATTTTTACACGCAGGCGGAGAAAGCTACACGATGATACCCTGTATGAATGTGCATCCGTTGTGGGTGAAGGCGGTTGTGGAAATGGTGAAAGGGGAAGTCAATAAGTTATAATGATAAATAGATATTGAGATATTGAAGCGACTTAATGTTTCGGAGATTCCCACTTGGGTGAAAGAATTTTTTAATGATTTATGGTAAAAATGAAACAGAATGGTAAATTTGATTGCCGCAGCGACAATACAAATAGCACAACACTAATGTATTGATTATGAAAGGTCATTTTATTGAGGAGTTGCATTTAATAATATAAATCGTTACCTGCAAGCTTATCGGAACAATTAACTATGCAATAGACAATTCATAATAATACCCATCAATAAGGAGGTTTAATTGTCGTATATTTAGCTAATACTTAAACTAAAATTTAAACAAAATGACTAACTACTCTAAACAATGGAGTTCTGCAACTCCAGGTTATTTAATCTTCTTAGTTGACCAGTCAGGTTCAATGAAAGAAATTTACGAAGGCGATAAAACACAGGCGAAGTTTACAGCCGATGCAATCAATCGTGTCATTCAAAATTTGGTAATCACAAACACAGCAGGCGAAAAAACCAAAGACAGAGTTTTCATTTCCCTTATTGGATATGGAGGCAAAGGAGGTAATTCTGTTGACGACATCAGGTCGGATTATTTGAGCAAATTTGCAGACCAACCTTTACGCATTGAAAAAGTTACCAAAAGTGTTTCTGACGGAGCAGGTGGTTTGGTTGACATTCAAGACGAACTTCCAATTTTCTTAGAACCAGTTTTTAATGGCTTAACACCAATGGCAAGTGCGATGGAGTTTGTTCAGCAACTTATTCAAGGCTGGATTCAAAAAAAACCTGATAATCCTGCACCTGTTATAATTAATATTTCTGATGGTATGCCGTACAACGGAAACCAAACTAATCCCGAAGAAGAAAGAGATAACACAATTAAAGTAGCAACAGATTTAATGAACATCTCAACAAATGATGGATACCCATTGCTTTTCAATGTCCACATTTCAGCAAATGGAAAGGAAATTACATTTCCTGAAAATGAATCAGAATTACAAAAAAACGAGATGGCTGAACTACTGTTCAAAATTTCAAGTAGAGTTCCAGATGCTTACAAAGCAGCAGCAGCAAAACTTCAACTAAATGTAAAAGCAAATTCAAAAGGATTCATTGCAAATGCTGACCCTGTAACACTAATTAAGTTCATAAACTTTGGTTCATCAGGTGGAATGCAAGACATGAAA
>JAHEZC010000302.1 GCA_023251275.1 Parafilimonas sp.
TGCGGCTGTGGAAGAAATTTACGTGACTCTTTACAGGGTTGCAAACGATTCAAGAATTGCAAATGCACTGATAAGCGCTGCAAAAAACGGCAAGAAAGTTTCTGTATTTGTTGAGTTGAAAGCGAGGTTTGATGAGTCTAATAATATCAGGTGGGCCAGGAAAATGAAATCGGCAGGGGTTAAAATTATATACAGTATTCCTTCCTTAAAAGTGCATGCAAAAGTTGCGCTTGTAAAAAGAACAAAGGATGAAAAAGTCAGTTATTTCGGATTGTTTTCAACAGGAAATTTTAATGAAAGCACAGCCAAATTTTATACAGATCATATATTGCTTACCTCTCATCCCGATATGCTCCGGGAACTTGAATTATTATTTATTTTTTTAAGTAAGAGACGAAACCCCGGCCCGGAAGACTTTATCGTGTTTAATCATCTCATCGTTGCACAATTTAATCTGCAGGACCGATTTCTGAAACTGATAGATCGTGAGATCATTAATGCGAGAGAGGGGCTGCCCGCAAATATTATTATTAAGCTGAATAATCTTGAAGAAAAAATCCTGATAAGCAGGCTATATACTGCCTCCAATGCAGGCGTTAAGATCAATCTTATTGTAAGAAGCATTTGTTGTTTGGTTCCCGGTGTCGGAGGCATGAGTGAAAACATTACCGTGAGAAGAATAGTGGATCGTTATCTTGAGCACGGCAGGATTTTTATTTTTTACAACAACGGAGATCCGGAAATTTTTCTCGGATCTTCTGACTGGATGAACAGAAATATTTACAGGCGGATTGAAGTTTGTTTTCCTCTCTATGATAACAAAATAAAAAAAGAAATTACAGACATCGTAAGCATGCAACTGCAGGATACTGCACAAGCCGTAATGATTGATAGTGCATTAAATAATATAGCCATAAAAACCGATGGAGAAGCAGTGAAGTCGCAGGAAGCAATTTATACAATGCTGAAAAATAAATCAAACACCAACAATTAAGTTATGAAAAATATTTTCTTATTCAAGCATCTCTCATTGCTTTTAATGCCAATTGCTTTTGTTGCCTGCGGTCAGATAAATGAATATCAAAGCCCTCCCGGGTATGATTTTAATAATCCTGAAAAATTCAGAGTTGTTGAAAATCTCCTGGAAATTTCCGGCATTGCTCTTTATAAAGGAAGCAGCGACACTTTTTACGCAATAGAAGATGAAGACGGGAAACTGTTTCGTTTTCATTTGGGAGATAAGAAGCCGTTTTCTTCCAAATTCGGCAAACGGGGCGATTATGAAGATATAGCGATATGTAATGAACAGGTGATCGTGTTGCGAAGCGACGGAGTTTTGTTTTCATTCCCTTTCAGTGAAGCAGGAAATAAAGAAATTGTGAATGTGCGGGAATGGAAAGACATTTTACCTCCTGGTGAATTTGAGGGCATGTATGCAGATAATGTCACAGGCAAACTTTATATATTGTGCAAGCATTGCAGTGATGATAATACAAAGAAACAGATCAGTGGTTATATATTTGAGGTTGCACCAGACGGAACGATTTCAGGAACCGGCGGTTTTAGTGTGAGTGTAAAAGATATCGAGAAAATATCCGGCGAGAAAAAACTAAGTTTTCATCCTTCGGCGTTAGCCAAAAATATGCAGACACAGCAATGGTATATAGTTTCTTCTGTAAACAAACTGCTTGTTGTTACAGATGCTGAATGGAAAATAAAAGAAGTATATCCGCTCCAGCCGGCCTTGTTTTCACAACCGGAAGGTATTGCGTTTGATAATGATCAGAATTTGTATATTTCAAATGAAGGCGATGAACTGAAAAGCGGAGACATACTGAAATTTAAATTTCAAAAGCAATGAATTTTATTTATCAATACATTCAGAAATAAAATAGCAATTAACTCTTATGCAACGAAAACTTTGCAAAAGCAGGTAATAAATAATCGCTCCTATGAAAGGACTCAATCTTATAAAATGCCTGCTTATCATGAGAACAAAATTTGTGGTCTCTTGGGTTCTTTTAATTTTGTGTTTAACCCTGCAGGCACAGGACTCCGTTAGCTTCCGCATTATTTTTATTGGCGATGCGGGAGAAATAAATTCCCGGCAAACGGCAGTTATAAAAAATGCTTCCGAACATATTTTACAAGGCAAAACTGCTGTAATTTATCTCGGTGATAATATCTATCCTAAGGGCATGACTTTACCCGGCAGTCCTTTGGAAAGCGAAGCCCATAAAATTATACAATCACAGTATGTACCTCTTCGCAGCAAAGGCGCTCCTGTTTTTTTTATTCCCGGAAATCATGACTGGAATGAAAGCAGAAAGGAAGGCCTTATGAAAATAAAACGTGCGGATGAATACTTAAATCAGCAAAATGACAGCCTCTTGCAATTGGTACCTCATAATGGTTGCCCGGGCCCTTATGAAATTAATTTGTCAGGGAACTTGACAGTTATTGCATTCGACTCCGAATGGTGGCTGCATGCGTTACCCAAAAATAATCCGGCAGGAGCATGCGACTGCAAAACTGAAGATGAGTTCATTGCACGCCTGGATGAAATGATTTACCGCAACAGGCACAAAATAATTTTACTTGCTTCACATCACCCTTTTCAAAGCTATGGACGTCATGGCGGATATTTTTCATGGAAAGATCACCTGTTCCCGTTAACCGCTGTTAATAAAAGCCTGTATATTCCTTTGCCCATAATCGGTTCATTGTACCCGTTGCTGCGTAAAACATTTCTTAACCCGGAAGACCTCGGCCATTCAGTGTATAAGGAAATGATTAAAAGAATAGATAGTGCTTTCGCAGCATTTCCCAATCTTATTCATGTGGCCGGACACGAGCATACACTTCAGCTTATTAAAACCGGCCAGATCCAGGTGGTAAGCGGAGCAGGATCAAAAGAAGGTTATGTGCGAAAAGGCAAAAATGCATTATTTGCGAAAAACACCAATGGGTATGTAACTGCTGATCTTTTGCTGAATAATGATCTCCGGTTTTCATTTTATACTTATGCCGATACCGGTTTTCATGCAGCATTTACTTACACGCAACCTTATACTGATATGCAGGGACAGCGAAATGCATCTCCGGCATCGCAAAATGTTTTGAAGGGAGAATATGAGGAGAAAAGAGATTAGCAGAGAAAAGAAAAAGATCAATGATGATTAAATAATATTTTCAGCTTTCGGAAGAAGTAAGAATTTTAGAGAAGTGTTAGTGAGCAGGAGAAAAGTATTTTTTGTAGTCCCGACAGGAATCGAACCTGTATCTAAAGTTTAGGAAACTTCTATTCTATCCATTGAACTACGGGACCATTTCAATCGAGCCTTCAGATTTCCTGTTTCAAACCGGCAGGGCAAAAATAATGTTTCTGCCGGTATCTTAACTTTCTTCAAAGGATTTGATTAATTTCATACGGTCAAACCTCTATTGTATGAAAAATTTGTTTTCTGCCTTTTTCTGTTTAATTTTTCTTGGCTGCATTCCATATCACCCTTCGGCGCAAAACACACCGCATTTTAATCACACAACCATTTACGTGGTTGACCTTCAAAAGGGCGCGGAGTTTTATGAAAAGGTAATGATGCTTGAAAAAATTGCCGAACCATTTCATGACAACAGGCATATCTGGTTTAAAGCCGGGGAACATAGCCAGTTGCATGTAGTGCAGGGCGCATCTGCAATAGTATCTCATAATGTCAATATACATTTGGCTTTTTCTGTTCCATCTCTCGAGGATTTTATGAAACACCTGGATGATATGGGCATAAAATATGGAAATTTTCAGGGCGATACAAAAAAAATTGCACTCAGACCAGATGGCATAAAGCAAATATACCTGCAGGATCCGGATGGGTATTGGATCGAAGTGAATGATGATAAATTCTGAATGATTAGCTCAATACTTCCTGAAGTACCGGGAAACTTTTCAATTCACCGAAATCTTCTATATGCAGGGCAATGAATTGCAGGTATGCCTCAAGCAATTGCCGGCGGACATGCCTGTTAAGGTGAAAATTTTCCAGGTCACTATAAGATTTCACTGCATAAAGGTTTGAGGTAAGCTGAGCTGTTTCATTTATGATATAATTTGGATGCACAGGGCTTTCACCGGTAAATAAACCCTCCTTTAAATCGAGCACGGGTGTTTGCGCTGAATATTCTCCAAGCATTCTAAACCCAAGTTCATTTGCAAGAAGCAAATTAAAATAGAGGGGAAGGTTCGCTGTAAGGCTATCATTGGCCCGGTCAAGTTGCTTCAATGTATCTTCGAGGAAAAAGTATAATTCAGCATTAGGTTCAGGTTGTTTAAGACAATGTTGCAGCAGCTCAACTACATACATTGCAACTGCATTTTTCACCACGTTAAAAAAAACATTTTCGTACATATAACCCCACTGAAATTCCTTGATAAACTGAAGGTTCTTTAATTCATTGTTATACA
>JAHEZC010000303.1:0-1217 GCA_023251275.1 Parafilimonas sp.
TGGAACTTGTGTTCCTGTAAGGATCAGCGGTTGTCCATACATAAGATTCGGAAAGCTCAACAGTAATACCCTCATTCTGGTACATGGTTGCCACCATATTAAAAAGGCCTGTGAGATAATTTTTCGTGTTGGTGAGATTTGAAGCAAAATTATAACTGTATAGTTGGTAATCTCCTTCCCAGTAAAGTTTCAGCTTCTGGCATAAAACAGGAGGGATATCCTGGGTTAATGGAAAAGTCTTATTGCCGGAAATTTCTTTTATTCCGGGAGGATAGGTTTCGGATGCAGCGCACCTAAATCCCCGTGATACCAGCAGGTCTTTGGTGTTATAAACAATATAATTTGTATCAGTGTTGCCAACTTTGCCTATTATGAAATTTCCTTCTGTGTTTGCAAAAAGCCCCATTACATCTCCATTGGCAAACATGCTGATGCAAGCCAATGAAGTTGAATCACCATTAACATAACCACGGTAATGCAATCCCTGGTCTGTGGATACTTTTGTTCGAGTATGATTATTTTCGATAGTACCGAAAGAGAAAGCGCCTGTATTTATCAATTCTTTTGCAAGCTCTAAAGTATAAGTGTGCTGATTTAAGTATGGAATTGGCAAAGTGATTGCCTCCGGCCTTTTTTCAAAAGCGCTTCTTGCAACATCTTTGTCCACTGCGAGATTTGATGCACGGGATACAACGCCGTTTATTTGATTTTTTAACGCGGAAATGTTTTCCGTTTCTTTAAATAATTGCAGTTTCGTGAACACAGTTGCTTTTTGATGTTTTTGTATGATGAGGTCATATAGTATGGATCTTTTGTTTCGTTGAGCGTCTGCGGAAATTACAAATAATGCCAGAGCAGCGAGTAAAAGGTAAATACGTTTCATAGAAATATTATTCTTATCAAAGTTAGCTTTTTGAAATTTTTTATATGAAAACAATTTGTTGCAGTCAGCCCCGGTTAAAGAGTATATCAATTAATAATGCACATGACTGCAAAGCAACGACATTGCTAACTGCTCGCTGATCCCGTAACAATTTCTGATCAATTGCGCCTGTAGCCTCTTAAGAAATCTTCGATCATCATTCGCTTTCTTCCCTCCAGTTGTATATCAAGCAAATGAATAAAACCATTGCGGCATGCATATTTAAAATATGTTTTGCCATCCGTATGCATACTGCCGGACTCATAAGAATGTGATATAGTTTCTTTTTTGCTGC
>JAHEZC010000303.1:1234-4459 GCA_023251275.1 Parafilimonas sp.
ATCATCGAGGTGAGTAAATGCGCCGGGGTAAGGCGATAATCCGCGAATAAGATTATGAATTTCTTCTGCTGATTTATTCCAGTCAATCCTGCAGGTTTCTGTAGAAATTTTAGGAGCATGATGCAGCTTGAAATGGTGAGTGATGAGTGATGAATCAGGAACAACCATCATTGATTGAGATAGTTCTTGTAAAGTTCCTGCAGCCAAACCTTTAATTGTGTTTACGAGAAGATCTGCGCCAATTATTTTCATTCTGTCATGCAATTCGCCGGCCGTTTCATCTTCGTATATACTGATTTTTTCCTGCTGTAAAATATTTCCTGTATCAATTTCCTGCCGGAGTTTAAAAGTTGTGACACCGGTTTCTTTTTCGCCGTTGATGATTACCCAATTGATTGGAGCGGCGCCACGATATTGCGGTAAAAGAGAAGCATGTAAATTAATTGTGCCCATTGGCGGCATATTCCATACAACTTCCGGGAGCATGCGGAATGCAACCACGACCTGCATATCAGCTTTTAAATTTCTGAGCTCTTCCAGGAATGAAGATTCTTTTAATTTTTCAGGCTGTAAAATTTTCAATCCTTTACTGAATGCATATTTTTTTACAGCGCTTTCATACATCTTCAAACCGCGCCCTGCCGGTTTATCAGGTGCAGTGATCACAGCCACGATTTGATAATGTGCCTGAACCAAAGCATCAAGCGACGCAACTGCAAATTCAGGCGTGCCCATGAAAACAATTTTTAAATCCTCAGTTGTGAAACGTAATTCATGTGATAACTGCATAACGCAAAAGTAATATCAATATGAAAAGAATAACCGGGATTAGTTTGAAGATTTACAGAAATGCTGTGTATAGTAGCGACGTTTAATGTTCAACGTTTAATGTTTAATGTTCATGAAGTGGAGTATTAGTACTTTACTATTAGTATTGAAAATTGCAAATTTATTTTTGAGCATTTTACCAGGATAAAAAAGTGTCAATATGTTGACATTTTTTTGCGCCTCAGCTTCCAAAGACAGCAAGGAGGCAGCTATTTTGATAAGAGCAGCTTTTTAAATTGTTCGAGTTCTCTTGTTTCAATTGCATTTAATACTTCATTGTTTTCATACTTTGATTGTAAAAATAAAACCCGTTTATGCAGCGGATATTTAGCAAGTATGGCAGCGATTGATTTACCCGTTTCTTCATCTTTATTATAAAGCGGCGTATTTGCTGTGAGCGGAGATTTATATCGTGTGGGCATTTTTAAAATCGCTGCTTCCAATGTAGCGAGCCAGTTGGGAGGAAGTTCTTTTACTTTGCGGGCCTGCTCGTATAAACCCTGCAGTTGTTTTTTACTGAGCCAGCCCCGCTCTTCGTACTGGTGCATCAGGCTCATGATAAAGAGCTTGTCAGGATTATTTTTATAACAGGCATCCAGTACCTTATCAATGATATCTACCTCCGGTTTTTTTCTGTACATGATATTGTTGTAGGTATGTTTCGGAATTTCCTTCGCCAAACAGGCAAAAATCATGAAAAGTCTAACTATTCTAAGCCCATTTTTTTCAGCATCTGATCGTACCTGAGGTTTTTATTTTCCATCTCAAAAAACTCCCTTTGTACTTTCATATAGATCATGATCCCGTATTTATTGTCAAGCAATTTTTCAAAGATATTAAATGCTTCATTTAACTGACCGGTATAACTTTTAATCACCGCAATTGCATACAGCTTATCATTATCAACCGGCGGAGTCTCCAGTTCGGCCAATAACTTTTTCACTTCATCCGGTTTATTTTCTTTTACATACACAACAGCTAACATAGACAGCATGACAGGGCGGCGGTTTGCAAGTTCTATAGCTTTCTTTAACTCAGTTTCGGCTTTTTCATATTCTTTTATTCCGGTATAAGTCATGCCCAATGTAAAATGTGCTTCAGCAAAATTTGAATCCAGCTTTAGCGTTTTCTTTAATTGTGCTATTGCTTTATCATTCTCATTGCGGAAACCATAGATTCTTCCCAGCCCTGCATTCACACTTGGAGAAAGAGGATCAAACTGGTATGCAGTCTGCATTTCTTTTAATGATTCATCTAACCTTACCTGTATCGCAAGAAATAATGCATACCACTCATGTGCTGTAGAATAACCGGGCTTCAATTCGATGGCTCTTTTTAATTCTTTCTCTGCGCCCTTCCAGTCCCAATCAATTCTGAATTTGATATATCCCAATGCCGCATGTGCTTCCGCAAGTGTGGAATCAATCTTAAGCGCTTTCATTACAGCGTTCCTGGCTTTTGTTTCTGCCACATTCCTGGGAATGTCGCCATAGCCTGCAACACCTGTGAGTGTATAACAGTATGCAAGACTTGCATAAGGTAACGCAAATTCCGTATCTTCTTTTATTGAATTTTCAAAATGCAGGATTGCTGTTTGAATGCTTTCCGGCGTTTTTTGGTTAAGGAAATATTTCCCGATCAGGTATTCTTCAAAAGCCATTTTGTTTTCGGTAGTTGTTTTTTCCAATTGTTCTTTTTCCGATGACACAAGCCTCACTTTTAATTCATTGGCGACATTTTTAGCAATTTCGCTTTGGGTTATAAAAATATCTTTCAGGTCCCTGTCATATTCCATGGACCAGATGTGATCCTGTGTAGAGACATTTATCAACTGTACCGTTATTCTTGCTTTATTTTCCATTTTTCTTACACTCCCTTCGAGTATGCTGCCTACCATCAATTCTTTTCCTATCTGCGATATATCTTTATCGGTAGTTTTATATTTCATGACAGACGTGCGGGCAATGACATTCAGCCCGTTTATTTTTGATAAGCTTGATATTAATTCTTCCGTCAGGCCATCTGCAAAATATTCATCGCCTGAATTGCTGCTTATATTGGTAAGCGGTAAAACCGCAATCCGCAATTTCGAATTCAGCACATCTTTAACCGGGTAGTTCCGGATGATAAAAAAAATTCCTCCGGTCAGAAGCGCAGCGAGCAGAACCAAACCAAATACCATCAATTTTTTTCCGGATTTTTTTTTCTTTACCCTGAGATCAGGTTTAAGCCAGGGAAGTGCAATACAATAAATCTCCATGGGCATGGAAATATTCTTCAGCTTTTCAGGTCCGATTTTTATTACCGGGTACGCAACCTTGTTCCGGATCTGCCTCGCTACATCTTCAGAGACGCATATCCCCCCTGGTTGCGCCAATGGTTCTATTCTTGCTGCAA
>JAHEZC010000304.1 GCA_023251275.1 Parafilimonas sp.
GTAAGATTTATCGGAACAGGTTTATTGCCTTTAGATTCTATCGTCACTGAGCAGACTTTATCTTTTATCTCCACATTTGCAATAGCAAGGTCAGGATAACCCGGATCGAAAAACCATTTTTTCCAGAACCAGTTCAGGTTTTTTTCACTCCCTTCATTCATACAATTAAAAAAATCATGCGGAATAGGATGCCTCCCGTTCCATTGCCGGATATAATGATGAAGCGCTTTGATAAAAAGTGAATCTCCCAGCATATCTTTTACATAGAGATAACCAAGACCTGGCTTCGGGTAAGAATTAATAAAATAAGCATCTCCGGTATTTTGAGTGCTCAAAGTAATTATCGGCATATCAACATCAGTACCCGACAGAATATTAGTCGTAATCATACCATATTTATCTTCTATAGAATTATCAATCATCGGAGAAAGCAACCATTCTCCTATAGTGGCCCAGCCTTCATCCATCCATGCATATTTGGTTTCATTAATCCCCATGTAAAAAGGAAACATTGTGTGAAAGATCTCATGCGCAGTAAGTTCTATCGCTTCTGCCCGGTCTGCAAGTGTGGTATCATTTACCATCATAGGATATTCCATTTTGTCAAGGCCGTCAAAAACAGTTTCATGCGGATATGGAAATGGCCATGCAGGAAAACGGTAGCTCATAGCATCCACAGTCTTCCTTGCAAAATCTATCACTTCAAAATAATCCTTGTGATCGGGATTAAAAACTGCATCTACCCTTGTTCTTCTTTGGGTTAATGGATCAACCACTAGACTGCTTGCATACCAGGCATAATGATTGCTCGTGGCAAATACAAAATCAGTTACATTTTTTGCTTCAAATCTCCAGGTATTTATTTCCTGCTGCGCCGTGATATTGCCGTTCCTGATATCCGGTGTATCAATAATTTTTGTGATTGCATCACTTCGCTCAGCAGTTGCAATCCTTTCAGCGATGGATGAATTAAGTACCTCAGATACATTAGTCAAGTTGCCTGTTGCACAAACAAGATAATTTCGTGGCACACTTACCGATACATTGAAATCGCAGAAATCATTATAAAATTCCTGAGAGCCGATGTATGGATTTTCATTCCATCCGTCTATGTCATCATACACAGCTATCCGCGGAAAAAAATAAGCAACAAAAGCGGAACTATCATCCACCATGCCGGTCCTGTCATGAAATATTTTGTTAAGTGTGTAGGAAAAACTAATGTTCAGCTTTATTTGTTTTCCCGGAAGCAGAGGTGCGATGTCAATATGCATATTTGTGCCTTCAATAACAGCTTCCTGCACTTTTTTGCTTTTATCGTTGATCAGTATTTTTTCAATATGCACACCATCACCCACATCATCAGGATTTATCACCAGGTCACGCTGTGAACCACGCTGGTAAAGGTTTGGGTAAAGCTTGAACCATATTTCATCCAGTATATCAGGGCTATTATTGGTATAAAAAATTTCTTCCGTTCCTGAAACAATTCTTGCGGATGGAGAAAAATTTACATCTATATTATAATGTGCCGTATTTTGCCAGTAACTTTTTCCGGGCTTTCCATCAGGAGAACGCGTATTGGCTGAATAAGCGGGTAAATAATTCCTGGGTACAGGCAGAGATATTTGAGCAAATACATATAGAGAAGCAACAAATAAAATAAAAATAGTGCAGGCAATTCGTTTCATAATTGTTTTGTTAAAAAACGAAAGTAAGGAAGATTGTAAGGCAACAAAAAAATAATGGATAAGCGAATTTTTATCATTCAACTTTATTTTATCTGCCAGCCTGCATGCCATTTATGTCTGTAAACAATGGATTTGCATTTGCATTCTTTCAAGATTGTGCAGGAACCAGGAACCTTTTTACCTTCGCATTATGAAAAAATTCTTACTCAATAACCGCATGTATGTTTTCGGAGCAATCATTGGAGGTATTGCAGGATTTATGTACTGGCAATTTATTGGCTGCGTTACAGGCACATGCCCCATTACTTCCAATCCGTACAGAAGTACCATTTACTTCGCAATAATGGGTGCATTGCTGTTTGGGACGTTCAGGAAAAGCAAAACCGTTTCATCCGAATAAAACTTAGAGAAATTCAACCTGATCATTTTATTTGAAACAAAATATTTTATTGCAATGGCCAACCATCTTTTTTTGATTTTTTTTACAATGCAGGTCTCCCTTTTCTCGTATTGCCAGGAGCCTCATTCACCGGAGGAGTTAAAACTAAATATTATTACTGAACTCGCAAAACAGCAAGGAATATCTGCAGTGGCATTCAAAGACCTTTCAACAGGCAACGAAATACTTTTCAATGAACATGAATCATTTCATGCAGCGAGCACCATGAAAACACCTGTAATGATCGAAGTATTCAAACAGGAGCATGAAGGAAAATTTTCATTATTCGATTCCATCATCATCAAAAATGAATTTAAGAGTATTGCAGATGGGAGTGCATTCAGCCTTGATTCTGCGGACGATAGCGAATTTGAACTCTATAAGCATATCGGTGAAAAAGAAACCATATACGACCTTGTTTACAAAATGATCATCCAAAGCAGCAATCTTGCCACGAACCTTGTAATAGAATTGGCGGATGCAAAGAAGGTGACAGAAACCATGCATAATCTTGGTGCAAAAGATATACAGGTATTACGTGGTGTAGAAGATAACAAAGCTTTTGAAAAAGGATTGATCAACACAACCACTGCTTATGACCTCATGGTAATTTTTGAAAAAATCGCAAAAGGGGAAACGGTAAGCAGGGAAGCGTCAGATACTATGATAAAAATTCTGCTCGATCAAAAGTTTAATGATATCATCCCGGCTTATCTTCCCAAAGAAATAAAAGTCGCCCATAAAACCGGCTTCATCACAGGTGTGCATCACGATTCCGGAATTATTTTTTTACCCGACGGAAGAAAATATGTGTTGATTTTACTCTCAAAGAACGTTGAAAACGAATCAGCAGCAGTAAAATCTATGGCTCTTGTTTCTCAAATGATTTATAAATATTTAAACCAATAGTACCTTCAAGTTATCTTCAATTGCGTACAACTGAAAAATTCACTAAAGCATTTGTAAAAATTAAAATTACCGGTAGAGATATTCATAATATTCATGTGTCATCCGGTTACTGTCAAATTGAAAGCGTACATCCCTCATACCGTTTTTAATAATTTGTCTCCATGAATCATGATTTTCATAATAAAGCGGCAGGATTTGCTTTTCAAGAATTTCGTAGAGCATATTGAGGTCATACAAATCCTGGTCATGCACAGTCATATTTGCATAGTCTTCCTTTGGTACCAGGAAACCATTGATTCCCGGTTTGATAAATTCTGGTATCCATCCATCATCCGTAGAAAAATTTACAGCGCCGTTCATAGCTGCAGTCATGCCGCTTGTGCCGGAAGCTTCCCGCGGCACACGGGGATTATTGAGCCAGATATCAGCGCCCTGTTTTAACCGTTTGCTCAATGCCAGTTCATAGCCTGTAACTACAGCGACATTTTTATAATTCTTGCTCAGATGCACGAGGTTGTTGAACTGTGAGATCGCGGGATAATCAACAGGATAAGGTTTTCCAGCCCAAATGAGCTGCACGGGATACGTAGTATTGTTTACCAGTTTTTCAAACCGCGCCGCATCCTGGGTAAGCATATCTGCACGCTTGTAACCTGCAAAACGGCGGGCCCATATAATAGTTAAAATATTATCCTTAAAAATTTTCCCTGTCTGGTCTGCAACGATTTCAAAGGATCTTTTCTTGAGGTATTTTTTTCTGTCATCAAATATTGCATCGTTGTCCTCTTCCATAGCCCTGTAAAGTTGCTTATCGGCCCAGTACTTCCAGTTTTGCGCATTGGTGATCGAAATAATATTGCAGACGCCATCATATTTACTCCACATTTCTCTGGACACAGTCCCATGCAGGCGGGATACAGCATTTGCCAGCTTTGCAAACCGTAAAGCCACTAATGAATGATTAAACATGTCATCATGTATGCCTGTGAGTTTGCGCACTTCGTCAATGCTTAATCCGCAGAAATAGCTCATTTTATGACAGAGATAAATATCATGCTTTTCATTGCCCGCTTCTTCGGGTGTATGCGTGGTAAACACAAGGCGTTTACGTACCATCTCCACATTTTTAAACTTATTCAGGAGATAGAAAACACTTGAAAGGGCATGTGCTTCATTCAGGTGATATATTTCCGGTACATACCCGATTTCATCAATTAATTTGGCGCCGCCAACTCCAAGCAAAATATATTGCGCTACTTTGGTAGCTACATTTGCATCATAGAGACGATGTGTGATGGTCTGCGAAACATAATCGTTTTCCGGCAGGTCAGTAGTTAGCAAAAACAAAGGCGCTGTGCCAAATGTTTCCGGCGGAAGATAATATGTTTTAACCCATACCGGATGATCATGAATCAATA
>JAHEZC010000305.1:0-547 GCA_023251275.1 Parafilimonas sp.
GTTGGAGCAATATTTGCTTTAAGAAATTTCCAATTCTTTTCTAGCAACAGCTAAATCATAAGCAACTTGCAGGCGAAGCCAGAAATCGGCTTCAATACCAAGTTCTTTTTCAAGTTTTAATGCAATCCGTGCAGATACATGGCGTTTACCTTTTAATAAATCACTCAAATGAGGTGCTTGAATACCTATTCTCGAAGCAAAATCCTTTTTGCGTAATTCTCTTGCTTCAAGCTCCTCTTCAAGCACTTCACCGGGGTGTAAAAAGATATCGGTTTTTAATTCTTTTAAATTTTTATCAACAATTTTAAACGTTTGCATAATTGTTTTCTATTCGGAGTGTTTTGATAATTTTTGAATTCTTATTATCTCAATTACCTTCACTTTGTCTTTTTCAATTGTAAATTCTAATCTATATTCCTTGTTACTTCTAATGGAGTAAAGTCCTTTTTTATTTCCTCTCAAAGCTTCAAAATTAAAACTTCTGAATTTTCTCAACTGTGTTGTATTTTCTATCTGTTTTAACTGCAGAACTCTCTTTTTGAATTTT
>JAHEZC010000305.1:557-1443 GCA_023251275.1 Parafilimonas sp.
AATTTTTCTATTATATCATAACTGAACTTTGACTTTACTTTCTTCTTTGGAGTTAAAAATAGTTCTTTCAATTCTTTGTCTTCAATCAGAACTAACATATCCTTTCCTTTTTAAGTTACACACTAAATGCTTTTTCTTTTTTGAGTTGATTTGAATGTTTTAAAAATAATTTAGCTGCAAAAATATATTCGAATTTTTGAATTATCAAAATTTGGTAATTCAATATTCTGTTAATTTCTTTTTATTCTTTTATCTTTACCACCTTTGTTATTGACTTTATGACTAATGATGCCAATTAAACGCATTGCCATATTCGGTTCTACAGGTTCTGTCGGCACACAGGCATTGGAAGTGATCGCTGCCAATCCTTCAGATTTTTCCGTGGGAATCCTCACTGCACACACCAATGATGAATTACTCATACAGCAGGCACTGCAGTTTAATCCTGCTGTGGCAGTCATTGCTGATGACAAAAAATATCAAAAGGTAAAAGCAGCATTAGCCCAAACAGATACCGAAGTTCTTTCCGGTGAAAATGCCCTTGATGAAGCCGCAGCAATGGATTGTTATGATCTGATGCTGGCAGCAATCGTAGGCTATGCAGGATTTAAACCCACTTTAAGAGCCATTGCAAACAATAAGCCTGTTGCACTCGCCAATAAAGAAACACTTGTTGTTGCCGGTGATATTGTAATGCAGAAAGCGCTTGAAAAAGAAGTGCCTGTAATTCCGGTGGATAGTGAACACTCTGCCATTTTTCAATGTTTGGTTGGTGAAGGACGAAACAAAATCGAGAAAATTGTGCTTACAGCGAGCGGCGGGCCTTTTCTCGGCAAAAAGCCAAACTTTCTTGTCAATGTCAAGCGGGACCATGCTTTGCAGCATC
>JAHEZC010000305.1:1474-4442 GCA_023251275.1 Parafilimonas sp.
ACAATGGGCGCCAAGATTACGATAGATTCCGCCACGCTTATGAATAAAGGATTGGAAATGATCGAAGCAAAATGGCTGTTCAATCTTTTGCCTGATCAGATACAGGTAATGATTCATCCCCAAAGCATCATTCACAGCATGGTGCAGTTTGAAGACGGCAGCCTGAAAGCACAGATGGGCCTGCCCGATATGAAACTGCCCATCCAGTATGCGCTTGCTTTCCCGCAGCGTATTCCCAACCAGTTTCCGCGTTATGATTTTAAAAAGCCGAACACCCTGACTTTTGAAGAACCTGATGTAAGAACATTCCGCAACCTGTCACTTGCTACCGATGCGCTTTATAAAGGTGGCAATATGCCCTGCATTTTAAATGCCGCCAATGAAATTGCTGTGTTTGCCTTTCTTCGCAACCGTATCGGTTTTCTCGACATCACTGAAGTAGTAGAAAGGGCTATGAATAAAATTCCGTTCATCCAAAATCCCACACTCGAAGATTACTTTGAAACAGATGGCGAGACCCGCAGCTTTGCCGCCTCTTTAATACAGATGTAAAACATCTGAACTCAAAAGGGAAAATGCATATTCATCATTGGTTGCACACTATCATAATATGTATTTACATTAACGATGAATGTCTTATTATTGCACCCGCTTTTAAAGCTTTCATTGTATCATTTCTTTGTAAGTTCGAATAACTTTGTTCAGCAGGGATAATGCAATTGAAGTTTGCACCGCATCGGAACATAAAATACCAGGCCGGTAGTTTTCGGAGCTAAGCACAAAAAAAATTATTAAACTAAAAAGTCCTTTGGGAATGCAGGATATGTTATTAGTAATAGACTGGGGCAGTGTCGGAATTAAAACGCTGCAATTTATTCTTTCATTTTCTATATTGGTCACCTTCCATGAATTGGGTCATTACCTCACGGCAAGATGGTTCAAATGCCGCGTGGATAAGTTCTACCTGTTTTTTAATCCGTGGTTTAGTTTGTGGAAGAAAAAAATCGGGGAAACAGAATATGGCATTGGTTGGGTACCCTTCGGAGGTTACGTAAAAATAGCCGGCATGATTGATGAAAGCATGGATAAAGCACAGTTGAATCAACCACCGCAGCCTTATGAATTTCGGAGTAAACCTGCATGGCAACGCCTGATCATTATGGTCGCCGGTGTGGTGGTGAATGTGATACTGGCAATTGTAATTTTTATTGGTATTACCTGGAAGTGGGGCGATGAATATCTTCCATCGAAAAATTTGAAATATGGCGTGCATGCAGATTCACTTGGGGCGAAAATAGGTATTCGTAATGGAGATAATATAATTTCCATTGACAACAAACCTGTAGAAAATTTCGGGGCGCTGGCCATTGATGTGATGCTGAACGCAAAAACGCTGCAGGTAATTCGTGATGGCAAAAAAATAGAGCTTGCTGTGCCGGATACATTTACCAGGGAGTTGAATAAAAATAAGCTCAGTGGTTTTGTAGATGTTCGTATTCCTGTAATTGTAGATACCGTTTTGCCTTCTGCAAATTTTGTTCAGGGAAAACTGCAGGAAGATGACAGGCTGATTGCATTTAATAATCATCCATTTGAATATTATGATGAGTTTAATGATTTAAAAAAGGGAATGAAAAATGTGCAGGTTCCCATAAAAGTATTACGGGGCAATGATACAGTTGATGTAGCTGTAAAACTGAATAATGATGGCATGGTTGGATTCGGTACAAAAAATGCAGCAGAATTATTCGGAACAGTTACGCATACATATTCGTTTACAGAATCAATTCCCGAAGGAACTAAAAAATGTTTCGCTACGCTCAGCAGGTATCTAACCGGTCTGAAGCAGCTTTTTTCAGGAAAAGTAAACCCCAATGATTCGCTTGGCAGCGTGATCAGCATTGGCAATACATTTCCCGGCTTTTGGGACTGGCAACGTTTCTGGAGTTTAACTGCTATTTTCTCCATCATCCTTGCTTTTATGAATATTCTTCCCATACCCGCATTGGATGGCGGTCATGCATTATTTACATTAACAGAAATGGCTACAGGCAGAAAACCCAGCGATAAGTTCATGGAATATGCACAAATGGCAGGAATGATACTGCTGCTTGGGTTGATGGCATACGCTTTGGGGTTAGATTTTCTGCGTATATTTAAATAGTTTGTGGTTGGTAGTTTGATGTTTGTGGTTAATTTTATTCAAACAGGTTTATAAATGGCTACTATCCAAAAGACAGAAGATATTGAAATCCGGCAATTGGCAACAGCGGTTTCAAAGAAATATTCAGAGCTTTATGATAAGAATGATACACTCATAAAAAAGATTACTGCTTTTATCAACTATCTGAATGCCTCATTAATAAAAGGCCAAAAGTTTAAAGACAGAAAATGATGCGAAAAGTTCTTTGAAAAAACTCCAAACTACTAACCACAAACAAACGGGGCTGCACTGGTTTTGACAGCACAGGTTATGGTAAGTGTAAGCATGCAGTGCGTTGTGTGATCAGCACTTTAATCTCATTGCACAAAACACAAAAGGCGAATCAAACTTCGCTATGGCCGCCTAATCAGAGATTAGCGCAGTCATTAGGGCCGCATGAGCAGGTCGTTCTGTTACCACGCTCCGCCGCCGACTCAAAAACAAAACAGGATGCTGCTGCAGAAGGCTGTGACTGCAGTAAAAGACCATACAGCTAAGCATTGAATTGGTTTGTTCGTTTCCTGTTCAGTGCCGACAGATAATAATGAAATAAGCATGTAGAAGGCTTATGATAATTGTGTTTGGACGCGGGTTCGACTCCCGCCAGCTCCACTAAATTTGGATCAAAGCCTGCATTTAAAATGCAGGCTTTATTTTTCTATTTCCTCTTTGCCTTTTCCCACATTACGCTTTGCTTAGAGAAAATATAACGGAATATTCGTGCTATCACGGCATAATTCATCAAACAGAAATAATAAGGGATAA
>JAHEZC010000306.1 GCA_023251275.1 Parafilimonas sp.
TAAAAGACCTGAGCAAATAAAGATTGATTATAAAACAGTGGATATAACAATTAATTCCCGGGAGTATGAACAAGTTTGTTGCGAAGCTGAAAAAAATACACAGGTTGTCAGGCATACTGTTCATTTTATTCTTTTCTGTATCGCTGTTGTTCCCCATTTTTGCATCCATGATCAATAAAAACGGTGTTGTTTTGACAATCGGTTTTTTAGATGTAGCCATCGCTTTTCTTTGTGTTATTTTTTTCTTTTTGTTAGTATTAAACGGAAGGCAGAGTGATCCGCACATTATAGACAAAACAAGGCGAATTACAGAGTATGTTGTTACAGTACCGCTCATTCTTATTGTAATGTATTTTATCGGGGTTAAAGTTAACTGGGAAATTTTACTGATAGGGCTTGGCTGGAGATTTTGGCTGCTGATATTGGCTTTACCATATCTCGTGTCAGCATTGGATAAAAAAAATAGGAGCAAAGAAAAGAAAATAGTGAACAGTGAGCGGTAACCAGGATGTAGTGACTATGATAATTCTTAAATAAATCTTTATAAAAATGAAAACAATTGCAGAGGAATTTATTGAGCAAAGCATCAACAGGATTAGAGAAAACACCCCGCGGATAAATAAATGCCTTGATGAATTGAATGAAGGAGATATATGGCTTCGTTCAAACGAATCATCAAATAGTATTGGCAACATTATCCTGCATCTCTGCGGAAACATCAGGCAGTACATTATTTCTTCGTTGGGCAATGCACCTGATATTCGTGAACGGGACAAAGAATTTTCTGCTACAGGAGGATTGAATAAAAATGAACTGCTCAACAAATTAAGCGCTACTGTTGAAGATGCAGTCAACGTGATAAAAAATTGTGATGAAAAAAGCCTCTTGAAAATTCATTCCGTTCAGGGATTTAGTATTTCGGGCATGGGAATTATCATTCATGTAACGGAACATTATTCCTATCATACAGGTCAAATAGCTTTCTGGACAAAGCTGCTGAAAAATAAAGACCTCGGCTTCTATGCAAAAATTGACCTGAATAAAATGAATGAACAATTGTAATTGGAGCTTACCGACAAAAAAATATTTCCCTATTTTTCAAAATACACCAGCGTTCCACCCACCCATTCTTTGTCTTTGTTGTAGCGCAAACAAATCATTTTTCCTTTGCTGAGTTATGCAAGATTGTGCATGGCAACAGCAAACTTTACACTTTACCATTAATATGCTTCACAATTTTGTCTGCATGCTCTCTTGAATTTTCTATGAACCATTTATGCGTATCCATTCCTCCGCATACCACGCCGGCGAGATAGATTCCTTTTTGATTTGTTTCCATGGTTTCAGGATCATATTCAGGAATTTTCTTTTCATCGTCTGACAAATTGATTCCGAATTTTTTCAGTAATGCAAAATCAGGTTTATAACCGGTCATCGCAATGACAAAATTATTTTCAATCGTAACCATGCCTTCCGGAGTTTGAATATCCGCTTGGGTTTCTCTTATTGCTGCAATTGAAGAATTGTAATATGCTTTTATATTGCCTTCTTCAATGCGATTGATAATATCAGGCCGCACCCAATATTTCACACGTTCACCTATCTGCGGTTCCCTGATTACCATCGTGACTTCTGCGCCTTTACGCCATGTTTCCAATGCTGCATCCACGCCTGAATTCTGTGCACCCACAACAATTACCTTTTGAAATGCATAATAGTGCGGGTCGTGGTAGTAATGCCTTACTTTAGGAAGCCCTTCACCGGGGACATTCATTAGCTGCGGCATATCATAAAAACCTGTGGAAATAATAATATTATCAGCAATGTAAGTATGTTTCGATGTGGTTATAATAAATGAACGATCGGCCTGTCTTTTCATTTCATTCACCTGTTCAAACAAATGGATATTCAGTTGATACATTTGCGCCACTACCCGGTAATATTCGACGGCTTCCTGTTTTTTTGGTTTTGGATTTAAACTCATAAACGGCACGCCGCCTATTTCCAGTCTTTCGGGTGTGGAAAAAAAAGTGATGTTAACAGGATAATTGTACAAGCTGTTCACCAGGCAACCTTTCTCCACGATCACATAACTTAATCCTGATTTTTTTGCAGCAATGCCGCATGCCATACCGATAGGACCACCACCAATGATGAGAATATCATACTTGCTCATGAGCGCAAATTACAGAGGATGAAGAAACTTTGCGAAAGAAGTTTATTAGAAAAAATTATCTCAGAAACCAACCGCAATACCTCCTCTTATCATTCCTTTTGCACCAAAACCAAGCTCTGCAAATCCCGCAATTTTTTTACCATACCTGAAACCGATGAAAGTAAAATGATACCCTAATTGTGTGATGTTGGTTTTGTCTGTATCACCGGAGTATGTTGCGAATTTTAATCCCGCAGAAATTCCTGAGTACAAACTAACCGTTGGTTTTAAGATATAGTTGTACATAATTCCGGGCATAATAATATTAATCTTTCTTTTAAAGGTCGTTGTTTTATCGTTGTTGTATTCGGTTACTTCAAGCCGCTCGAAGGAATAAGTTGCTGCTATTTGTAAATGCGGATTTCTCAATCGAAACAGGGCATCACCTGAATAGATTCCGCTTGTTACTATTCTGAAATCATGAGGAATAAAAAATATTAAAACCGATCCAACACCATTTGCGACAGCGTCTGCAATATGTGAATCGGATAGATAACCTGCACCTGTACGTAATTCAAATTTGTTGTATTGCGCATTTAACCCTGTAGAGAATGCAATAAATATAATGAGGAGTAAAAAATTCTTCACACGACGATTTGTAATAACATGACAACACCTGCGAATAGTTTGCTGCTTCATTACGGGCTCTTATATTCCCAATCCATAATTTCAATTTTCAATTCCGAATTCCTATTCCCTATTCCTGATATATACTAATTTAATACTGCCTTTATCAGTTTCCCGCATATCAATTTCAAATTGCGGAAGCGATTTAATAAGCGGCGTTAATTTCTGAAAACCAAAATTTCTCGGGTCAAAATTAGGTTGCTTTTTCAGCAACAGGTTTCCTACATCGCCTAAAAATGCCCAACCATTTTCATCTGCAAGGTCTGAAATGCTTGATGCAATCAGGTGAATATCTTCCTTGTCTATTTTATCAATGGCGGCTTTATGTTTTTGCCTGCCTGGTTTTGGCTGCACCTTTTCCTCTGTGTCTTCATCAGGATTGGAAAGGATTTCAATATAAATGAATTTATCACAGGCAACAATAAACGGGTTTGGTGTTTTCTTTTCGCCGATGCCAAATACTTTCATGCCCGCTTCTCTTAATCTTGTTGCAAGGCGTGTAAAATCACTGTCACTCGATACGATGCAGAAACCATCTACTTTGCCGGAATAAAGTATGTCCATTGCATCAATGATCATCGCAGAATCAGTAGCATTTTTTCCGGTAGTATAGCTGTATTGCTGGATAGGAGTGATCGCATTTTCCAGTAAAATATTTTTCCATCCTGCGACTGTCGGTTTTGTCCAGTCGCCATAAATTCTTTTAAAAGTCGGCGTGCCGTATTTGGCAATTTCTTCCATAATTCCTTTTACATTGGAGTAAGGAATATTATCTGCATCAATTAATACGGCAAGACGGATTTCTTTTTCAGTTCCCATATAATTTTTTAATTACCCAGCTTCACTTTCAGGTTGTTGTCCAATGCATCCAGAAATTCTTCAGTATATAAATAATGTTCACCGTGATTTAGTTTATTGCCATAAATACAAACCGCTAAATCCTTCGTCATTTTACCGCTTTCAACTGTTTCCACACAAACTTCTTCAAGTGCGTGGCAGAAATGGATCAATGCATCATTACCATCCAATTTACCGCGAAACTCCAGGCCTCTTGTCCACGCAAAGATTGATGCGATAGGGTTAGTGGATGTCGGTCTTCCTTTCTGGTGTTCACGGTAATGACGTGTTACAGTACCGTGTGCCGCTTCGGCTTCCATCACTTTACCATCAGGTGTTACCAATGTTGATGTCATCAAACCTAAACTTCCAAATCCCTGTGCCACTGTATCGCTCTGCACATCGCCGTCATAATTTTTGCATGCCCATACAAAATTGCCATTCCATTTCAGAGCGCTTGCTACCATATCATCAATCAGGCGATGCTCGTAAGTCAACCCATGTTTGTCGTACTCTGCTTTGAATTCATTTTCAAAAATTTCCTGGAAAATATCTTTAAACCTTCCGTCATATTTTTTCAGGATCGTATTTTTTGTAGAGAGATACAAAGGCCATTTTTTCATCAAGGCCTGGTTGAAACATGCACGGGCAAAGCCCTGGATACTTTCATCGGTGTTATACATGGCAAGCGCCACGCCATCGCCTTTGAAATTATATACTTCGAATTCCTGTATCGTTCCATCTTCTCCCTCAAATTTAAC
>JAHEZC010000307.1:0-3324 GCA_023251275.1 Parafilimonas sp.
GAGAATAACCAAACATTTGTAATGACACAGGATTAGCCAGTAAGATTTCTCCTTTGTCATTGGTGAGCAAAATGCCTTCTGTGGCATATTCAAACAAGGCATTATAATATCTTTCGTCTTTGTTCATTTTCCTGTTTTCTTTTTTTGATAAATAAAATAAGCAGTACGATAATTACAATTTACGTAACAGGATATTATTTTTTGTAAAGTATCTGCATAATGAAATGATCCCGATGGCTGTACAATAAATATACCGGCGATACCCAGGCCGGTAACCAATGGATCAGCAGCAAAAAAACTTATTATAATTGCAATGGTAAATCCAATCTCCGCTACAGCATGGCCGGGAAAAAAGTATCCGCAGATTAGGGCTAAGATGAAATATAGAGCGGAAATTATTGCTATGTTTTTGCCTTTCATACGGATCATATTGACCACAGTTTTTGAGACTAAAGATACTTAAGGCAATTAATATTAAGCGGCTCATTATAAATGACTGACACATCTTATAAACTGTGCATACTGCAAATACTATCGTGAAAATACACCTACGCAGTATTGAGTAATTCTTTTTCCATTTCAATGACCTTTGGGAAAAGTATATTATTTTCAAGATGCAGGTGCTGCACCAGGTCATTATCCATTTCTTTGAGTTTCGACCAGGTAACCCTATGTGTAACACAGGCATTCTCCGGCAATTGATATTGGTGAGTCAGTTGTCTTAAACGGTATAACATTTTTCCGGTTATTTCCTGCGCATGGTGCATTTCTTCCTCCATGGGTTTTTGTAAAGTGCGTACCAGTATATTGGGATAAGGTTCTTTATTCCGGCATGCTTTTGTGATCTCTTTAATGTAAGGGAAAATAATATCCTCTTCATGCAAAATGTGAGGCAGCAGTTCTTTTTGCAGATCATCCACTATCTCGGCTATTTCTGCAGATTCCGGGAATTTTTTTCTATGACTGTCTGCAAATCTTTGCGCATATTCTTTCACAAGCGGCAGGCTCGCTTTCACATAATAATGATGGATGTTTACAATATAATCTGCAAGAAAATCCATTTGCCATAAATGGAATGGGAGAGAAGCAGGCAACTGAAGGTTGCGGATCGTGGTTTGTAATTCCCTGACTAATTCAACCACATCAATATCACGGATCATGCACGCCATCTCCAGGGATTGCCTTCCGCCGCAACAAAAATCAATACCATATTTTTTAAACACATCCGCAGTGCGGTAATCTTCTTTCACAATATCGGTGATGTGTGAATTATGGTCAATCTTATATTTTCCTGTAAACATGGTTTGAAAGCAATTTGGGGGTAAAAGTCATGCTTGGCTGTTAATTAAAAAATGAGATACATCACACAAATACCTGATTAAAATCAGGCGCCCGGTTTACCATTGTCAGTCATTTCAATATAAATGGGGTTTAGCTTTGCTCCATTAAACCATTTCTATATGCAAAATCCCGAAGAAAAATTCTTTCCAAGGGGCAGTATTGCCTTCTTTATTTCGCTGATCATCCTCTGCCTTATCATCTGGTATGGCATTTATTTTTTAATGCTCCAAAGGCTCTAAAACGCTGAAATTATGATTGACAAATTTGAAAAGCAGGTAATCACCGTTACAGGCATCGTGGTTGCTTTGTTTATTTTTTCAATCGTGTATGCGATGAAAAAATATGATGCCAACGTGCCCGAATGTTTGCCGTACGACAAAGCTTATGAAGAACCGAAAGTGAACAAATTGGACGAATCAACTTACCAGGTATTTGCTGTGGCCAAAATGTGGTCATTTGAGCCTTCACAAATTTATATTCCGGCGGGAAGCGAAGTGGATTTTTTTCTTACTTCAAAAGATGTAGTGCACGGGTTTAACATCGCTGATAAAAATGTGAACATGATGGCCGTCTATGGTGCCATTAATAAAACAACCGTGAAGTTTGAGAAGCCCGGCGTCTATAAAATTGTTTGTCATGAATACTGCGGAATTGGGCATCAGAATATGGAGGCGGAAGTAATAGTAAATTATCCCGAATCAAAATAACCCATACAAAATAACAAATATGCAAATCAGTAAACCGCTTAAGAGAATTATACTGGCTGAATTAATTATTCCAACTTCCCTGCTGATCCTCGGTATCTACCACGGACTGATGCAGACCATTTACAGGGCAGGAGTAATACATGATACATCATTTGCGCAGCTTGATTATTACCAGGGACTCACTTTGCATGGCGTGATCAATGCCATCGTGCTTACTACTTTTTTTGCCGTGGCATTTGGCCATGCCATCATGACTTTTTACCTGAAAAAAGAACCGAATATTCTGCTGGCAAGAATATCCTTCTGGTTAATGACCGTTGGTACGCTGATGGCGGCCTGGGCAATGCTTTCAGGAAATGCATCGGTGCTTTATACTTTTTATCCGCCATTGAAAGCACATCCTTTATTTTATCTCGGAGCCGCATTACTGATCGTTGGCTCGTGGGTACCGTTGCTTGACTGGAGCAGGATGTACATGAGATGGAAAAAAGAGAATCCGCTTACAAAAACACCGCTTGCTGTATTGGGCAACCTGATCAATTTCACCATCTGGTTTGTTTGCACGCTTGCTGTGGCTTATGAAGTTTTGGTATTGTTGTTACCCTGGGCAATGGGCTGGAAAGCTACTGTGAATGTGGGCCTGGCAAGAACATTGTTCTGGTTTTTCGGTCATGCATTGGTGTATTTCTGGTTACTGCCCGCATATATAATGTACTACACCATGTTGCCGAAAATTGCAGGTGGAAAATTATATTCAGACCTTGCCGGAAGAATTGCATTATTCCTGTTTCTTCTGCTCTCAATTCCTGTAGGAGTGCATCACCAGTTCAGTGATCCGGGTATTACGAGAGGAGTGAAATTTTTTCAATCCATGCTCACTTTTGGCGTGGCGCTTCCGAGTTTCATCACGGCGTTTACCATTGCTGCTTCACTCGAATATGCGGGATGGAAAAGAGGAAGCAAAGGTTGGTTTGGCTGGATGGGTAAATTGCCTTACCTCGATAAAAATAATTTCCTGTTCGCCTACTTTATCTGTGGCCTGATACTCTTCATCTTCGGCGGTTCAACAGGCATTGTCAATGCATCTTATCAGCTAAACAACGTGGTGCATAACACAGCATGGCTGCCCGGCCATTTTCACATGACCGTAGCGGGGCCTGTATTTCTCAGCATCATCGGCATGACCATTTATTTGTATTCCCGTATGACCGGGAAAAAAATATTTATGCCTGCGCTGAATACCATTGTTCCTTATTTATGGACCATTGGCGTACTT
>JAHEZC010000307.1:3334-4439 GCA_023251275.1 Parafilimonas sp.
GAGGATTGATCGGTGAGCCGCGGAGAACAAATTTGGGAATGACTTATTTAAATCCTAAAAGCGCATTATACAATCCTGAATGGGTGCCTACTACCACATTAGCGTTACTGGGTGGCATCATTATGTTCATTGCGGGGATGATATTCTTTGTTGTTTTTTTCGGAACTATGCTGAGAAAGAAATCTGCAGAGCCTGTGCTTGAACTGCCGGTAAGTGAAGCCTATCATGATGAAAAAAGAATTCCTCTTTTTGATAAGTTTCGTCCCTGGCTCGTCACCATGGCAGTGATACTCGTTATTGCCTATGTGCCCGCTATTATGAATGTGCTGAAAAATACAGGTCCTGGTGCTCCGCCATATATTCCACAAAGCCCTGCACCGGTTGTACAGACAGAAAAAAATAAATGAGCAAGGGGATGAAAAAATATTTTTCGACAACTGTTTTATTTGTATTGCTGGTAATTGCAATACCGCTTGCAGTGTTTGCGGTGGTGAATTGGTATAATAACAGGTTTGAAACAATACCGGTATATGGAAATGCCGGGCATCATATAGCCGACTTTACATTCACTAACCAGCAGGGAGAAAAAATAAGCAGTGATGCAATGAAAAATAAAATTGTGGTCGCGGATTTTTTCTTTACACATTGCCTTTCTGTCTGCCCGAAGATGACCGGTAATTTAAAGAAGGTGCAGGAAGCTTATAGTAAAGATGACCAGGTGCAAATTATTTCTTTCACGGTTGACCCGCTTGCTGATTCTTCAAAGCAATTGCATCAGTATGCAGAAATATTCGGCATAGATAATACAAGGTGGCAATTATTGACAGGCGGGAAAAAAGAAATTTACAAACTGGCAAGGAACAGTTTTATGGTAGTCGCAACGGATGGCGATGGCGGCCCGGCTGATTTTATTCACAGTGAAAAGCTGGTGCTGATTGATAATCAAAAACGAATACGCGGATATTACGACGGAACCGATGAGAAAGAAGTGCAAAAATTGATAACAGATATTAAAAAGCTTAAGCATGAAATATAAATTTTTATTTGCGCTGGTATGTTTTATAAATTTTTCAGGGTGGGTAAAGCCCGCAAAAAATGAAGGGGA
>JAHEZC010000308.1 GCA_023251275.1 Parafilimonas sp.
AAAATTACCGGAATAGCACAGGACGCGGTAGCTTTAAATAAATCCGGCAGTTGAAATTTGAAGGCAGTCAGGCCCTTATTATGATATTATTTAAATATTTTTTATCAGGAGTTTAATATGAATAACGAAGTTGTTGTACCGTCAAATGTTGGTGTAGGCACTCCTGTTGAGGTCCCTCATGTGGAGCATCATGAACACCATCATCACGAGTCTTTTATTACCAAATATGTATTCAGCCAGGATCATAAAATGATCTCCAAGCAATTTATTATTACCGGGATGATCTGGGCTATACTGGGAGGCTTAATGTCAGTGATTTTCCGTTTGCAATTGGGTTACCCGGATTCACAATTTCACTGGCTTGAAGATATTTTAGGTAAGTGGTGGGTAAAAGATGGCAGGATCACTGCGGAAGCTTACTATGCTCTGGTTACTACGCATGGGACAGTACTTGTATTTTTTGTATTAACAGCCGGATTGAGCGGAACTTTTGCAAACCTGCTTATTCCTCTGCAGTGCGGTGCACGTGATATGGCTTCTCCTTTTTTGAATATGCTTAGCTATTGGTTCTTCTTTATGGCAAGTGTAGTAATGATGTCCTCCCTTTTTGTTGAAACCGGTCCTTTCAGCGGCGGATGGACGGCTTACCCTCCTTTAAGTGCATTGCATGACGCCTCGCCAGGTTCCAAAACCGGGATGGATTTGTGGCTTATTGCAATGGCATTGTTTGTAGTATCTTCTTTGCTTGGCGGCTTAAATTATATAGCAACTATATTAAATATGCGCACAAAGGGAATGAGCATGACGAGGCTTCCTTTAACTATATGGGCATTATTCTTTACGGCAGTTTTAGGTGTGCTCTCTTTCCCTGTATTACTTTCAGGGTTCATCCTGCTGATTTTCGACAGAAACTTTGGAACGAGCTTTTACCTTTCTGATATTTTTGTAAATGGCGTAGGGGCTTTGCCTAATGAAGGAGGCAACGCAATTTTATTCCAGCATTTATTCTGGTTCCTCGGGCATCCCGAAGTATATATGATCTTATTGCCTGCGCTCGGAATGGTTTCCGAAATACTTTCGACCAATGCCCGCTAACCAATATTCGGTTATATGGCAATGGTAGGCTCCTTATTTGCCATTGCTATTCTATCATTTCTGGTTTGGGCACATCACATGTTTGTAACTGGATTAAATCCTTTTCTCGGCTCAATTTTCGTGCTGCTTACTTTGTTAATTGCTGTCCCTTCTGCTATCAAAGTATTTAACTGGCTTACCACTTTGTGGAGAGGTAATATTCGTTTTACCCCTGCTATGATGTTTGCCATTGGCTTTGTGAGTCTCTTTATTTCAGGTGGACTTACAGGTGTGTGGCTGGGTAATTCTGCTCTTGATATTCATTTGCATGATACAATGTTTGTAGTTGCACATTTTCATATCGTAATGGGTGTGGCTTCCATGTTTGGCATGTTTGCCGGAATTTATCACTGGTATCCTAAAATGTATGGCCGTTACCTCAACAATACATTGGGATACATTCATTTCTGGTTTACGATTATTGGGGCTTATCTTATATTCTGGCCGATGCATTATGAAGGATTGGCGGGTATGCCGCGCCGGTATTATGATTACAGCGTATGGGAAAGTTTTAAGCATTTTACAGAACTCAACAGGTTTATCAGCACTGTTGCCATGATGGTATTTGCCATACAGATATTATTCCTGTTCAATTTCTTCCATTCAATCTTTAAAGGGAGAAAACTGACTAATCCAAATCCGTGGGGATCAAACACACTGGAATGGACCACACCTATCCATGCGGGTCATGGAAATTGGCCGGGAGAAATTCCAGAAGTTCACCGGTGGCCTTATGATTATAGTAAAGATGGGAAAGAATTTATTCCCCAAAATATTCCGGTTGGGGATGATGAAAGTCATCATGGATAAATATTCCGCTAAATGAATGAGTGTGGTAAGGATAAAATAATTAATTCTGATGCCCTGTAAATTCAGGGCATCATTTTTCAATTGAACTTTGTGATAAAAGAACAATATATAGTGGCCGATAGTGCAAAGATGTCTTCTTCCGCTTCCTTTAAGCTGGTACAAAAACTAAGAGATTATTTTCAATTGATGAAGTTCACTTTAAGCTTTACAGTTGTTTTTTCCTGTGTAATCTGTTACCTGCTTGCTCCTAATATTGTTGAATATTCGTTACTCCAGATAATTCTGTTGTTTATTGCCGGATTAATGATAACAGGCAGCGCCAATGCAATAAACCAGGCAGTGGAAAAAGATACGGATGCATTGATGAAACGTACGGGCAAAAGGCCAATCGCGAATGGCCGTATGAGCCTGAAGGAAGCTTTTATATTTGCTTTAATAACCGGCGTAGCAGGTGTGGTGCTCATGTTTATTTTTTTTAATCTTGCATCGTCTCTGCTTTCAGCATGCAGCCTTTTTTTATATGCTTATATCTACACCCCTCTGAAGAAACTGAGTTCAGTGGCTGTATTTGTAGGCGCTTTTCCAGGAGCATTGCCTTGCCTGATCGGATGGGTTGCTGCAACTAATACAATCAATCCTTTTGCCAGTTTCGATGTGAATGGAATAACGTTTTCAAATGGTGCAGGATGGGCTTTATTCGGAATCCAGTTCTTGTGGCAATTCCCGCATTTCTGGGCAATTGCGTGGGTTGCACATACCGACTATGCAAAAGCTGGATTTAAATTATTACCAGGAGGCACTGGTCCTACTAAACTTACGGCATTGCAGGCAGTGATGTATTCTGTTTTGATGATACCGGTTGGTTTGATGCCGTTTTATTTTAATATAAGCGGCCGGGTGAGCATGTGGGTATTATTGGCTGCCAATATTTTTATGGTGATACAATCCGTTCGTCTGTATATATCAATGGATGTAAAATCAGCTCGCAGAGTAATGTTCAGCAGTTATATTTATCTTCCGGTGGTATTGCTCGCACTGCTTGCAGATAAGACTAATGTAATTCAATAGTACCAGGATTGAATATTGTTTTAAGGAAAACAGAAACAGAAACTGAAAAATGAAAATGATAACGAATGATGCCCACGGTCAGCAGCAATGAAAGGAAAAGAATTCATCCGCATAAATTTACATTGTGGATTGCGATGGGCAGCATTGTGATGATGTTTGCAGGATTGACCAGCGCTTATATTGTCCGGCGTAGCCAGGAAAACTGGCTTGGATTTTCGATACCCGTAATTTTCTGGTATTCTACGTTTGTTATCCTGCTGAGCAGTTTAACCATCCATCTTTCATTAAAATCCTTCAGGGAGAGAGAAATGCTGCGTTATAGAATATTTATAACTATCACTGCCCTACTTGGCGTACTTTTTTGTGCATTGCAGCTTTTGGGATTCTCCTATTTAAATGATCATGGCGTACAGCTTTTCGGGGAAGGCAGCAATCCTTCCGCATCTTTTCTTGGGGTAATAACAGGTTTGCATGTAGTGCATGTTTTAGGCGGCGTTATTGCTTTGCTTGTAATTGCATTACGTTCTTACAGCATAAGAAAAAAAACATACAGCCCGGTATCGCTTGAAATGGTGTGTGCATACTGGCATTTTGTGGATATTCTTTGGTTATATCTTTTTATATTTTTAAAATGGGTCTGATTACAGAAAAAAGTTTTTAACTTATACGGCTTTTTTAAACAACAGCTAATAAATTTGCAAATGAAATTCTATTAATCATCATGACTACAACAACTGCAACCTCAGCTCCAAAATACTGGTCGGGTGGAAGAAGCCCTTTTAATGTTGAATATGGGAAATTGATGATGTGGTATTTCTTGATGAGCGATGCGTTTACTTTCGGGGCATTTCTCATTTCTTATGGCACAACCAGATTTGCTACAAACGGGTGGCCTAATCCCAATGAAGTATTCCGGTCTTATCCGCTTGGCGGCGACACACATGCACCTCTCGTGTTTGTGAGTCTTATGACATTTATTCTTATCATCAGTTCTGTGACAATGGTACTTGCTGTGCATGAAGGGCATGCAATGAACAGGAAAGGCGTAGCCAAATATCTTATTCTTACGATTTTAGGAGGTCTTGCTTTTTTGGCCTGCCAGGCATGGGAATGGACACATTTATTCCATGAAGGCGCATGGTGGGGGAGAAATCCTTTTTTAAATGCTGACGGCACGCAGTCATCAACCAACTTTACCAATTTCTTTTTTACAATTACAGGTTTTCATGGTTTTCATGTATTTTCCGGAGTAATCATTAATATCATTATTCTAATTATGGTACTCAGAGGTGTATTTGACAAACGTGGCCATTACCTGATGGTAGAAAAAGCAGGACTGTACTGGCACTTTGTAGATCTTGTGTGGGTATTCGTATTTACCTGTTTCTACCTGATCTGATTTTTTTGTAACAA
>JAHEZC010000309.1:0-2154 GCA_023251275.1 Parafilimonas sp.
CGCTGTTCCGTAATCATTCGCATTTTTCTTTAATATCTTCAGGTGCTCATAAGTCGGAACTTCAAATAAAATATTTACAAATTCAATTCCGTTTAAGTCAAAATCTTTTCTTGCAACTTTTGGAAAGTCCAACGTTGTCCAATCGCCGGCTTTTATTTCATCCACCAAAGCCCATTGCGCTAATGATATGTCATTCGTCATGCAGGTATTTATTTTATATTTTTTGCTGAAAATAAAATTCAGTGAAACTAAAGAGATGGACTTATTCTTCCGCCGATGTAAAGATAAGTTTGTCGTTTTGCTTTTTTAAAAAAAGGCTGATGCCTCACCTGCATTTCAAACCAGATTTTTTTTATTCAGGTTTACAATGACGGTTAAAAAACTCTACTCGTTTGCTTTGCCATGTTTTCAACAAACTTGCTGATAAAATAGTTTTCCCTATTTTCACACCCCGGTTTGAAAGTGTTAGATTGACACGGGTGGTTTGGAAACGGGAAAAAGAACCTCTGATGAAAGCTATTATTCCGGTGGCAGGCGCAGGCGCCAAGCTGAGGCCGCACACTTATACACAGCCTAAAGCGCTGATACCGATTGCCGGCAAAACAATTCTAAGTTTTATTGTTGACCAACTGCATGAAGCAGGCATTAATGAATTTATTTTTATCGTAGGATACCTGGGCGAAAAAATACAGGAATATGTAAAGCAAACTTATCCGCATCTGACCTGTCATTTCGTATATCAAAATGAGCGGCAGGGTACAGGCCATGCCATTGAACTTACACGCAACCTTGCAGGAGACGATGAAGTATTTGTTTCCCTGGGTGACACAATCTGTGAATATAACATAAAGGAAGTAATAGCATACCCGGGCAATATGCTTGGTATAAAAAGAGTAGATGACCCCCGGAATTTTGGAGTAGCAGAAATCAATGATGAAGGTTTCATAGATCATGTAGTGGAGAAGCCCTCTATACCCAAAAGCAATATGGCGTTGGTTGGCCTTTATAAAATAAAAGAAACACAGTTTTTGTTTGAATGCCTGCATCTTTTATTTATTGAAGATATAAGAACCTCCGGCGAATATAATCTTACTGATGCGCTGGATTGTATGATCAAACGCGGCGTCAAATTCAAATCATTCAAAGTAAAGCACTGGTACGATTGCGGCAAGAAAGAGACTTTGCTTGAAAGCAATGCCACACTTTTAAAAAGAATAGGCGGAAAGATTCATGAGAGTCTGCACTCTGAGAATGCGATTATCATTTCACCGGTAAGCATAGGTCCGGGCTGCGTACTTAAGAATGCCATCATTGGTCCTCATGTGGCTATTGGTGCAGATACAACGATACAATATTCTATTGTCCGCGATAGTATTATCGGCTCTTTCACAAACCTGCATGAAGTTGTACTCGACAACTCACTCATCGGAAGCGATGCCAGTGTAAAGGGGCTAAGCAGAAGCCTGAATATTGGTGACAATACAGAGATTGATTTTGGATAAATTAATTCCGCGATTTAAAGATTTGAAAATAATTATCTGGCAGTTTGCAATAATTTTCAAATTTGCGCATCTTCAAATTTTCAATTTATTATGTTTTCCAACCGCATTACACAGCTTTTTAATATAGAATATCCCATCATACAGGCCGGTATGATCTGGGCCGCAGGATGGCGGCTTGCAAGCGCAGTAAGCAATGCGGGCGGACTGGGCCTGATCGGGAGCGGCAGCATGTATCCTGATATTTTAAGGGAACATATTCAAAAATGCAAAGCGGCGACAAATAAATCTTTTGGTGTAAATGTTCCGCTGATGTATCCTGATATTGATAAACATATTCAGATCATAATTGAAGAAGAAGTAAAAATTGTTTTTACTTCTGCAGGCAATCCGAGAGTATGGACAGGCATGCTGAAAGAAAAAGGGATTACAGTAGTGCATGTCGTAAGCAGCAGCAAATTTGCACGCAAGGCAGAAGAAGCAGGTTGCGATGCGGTGGTAGCAGAAGGCTTTGAAGCGGGCGGCCACAATGGTCGTGAAGAAACAACCACAATGGTACTTGTTCCTGCTGTAAAAGCTGCTGTAAAAATTCCTGTGATCGCCGCAGGAGGTATTGCTACAGGGAGGCAAATGCTCGCAGCAATGATATTGGGAG
>JAHEZC010000309.1:2164-4424 GCA_023251275.1 Parafilimonas sp.
GCAGCCGCTTTGTATGCAGCAATGAAGCTTCATCGCATGCAGCATTTAAAGAAGCTGTTTTAAAAGCACAGGAAGGCGATACCGCACTAACCCTGAAAAAAATAGTTCCTGTGCGCATGCTGAAAAACCCCTTTTATGCGGAAGTAAAAAAGGCCGAAGATCTTGGTGCAACAGAGCAAGATCTGAAACAGTTGCTTGGCAGAAGCAGGGCAAAGCGTGGAATGTTTGAAGGCAGGCTTGATGAAGGCGAACTGGAAATTGGGCAGGTAAGCGCTTTATTAAAAGACATCAGGCCGGCGGCTACCATAGTAAAAGAGATATGGGATGAATTTGAAAATGCTTTGCAAGAGCCATTATCTCATGAATGATAATCAGCTTCCGTTTAATTTCAATTATATCTCGTGCGGCAATTCATGCAACATTTTTAAGACTAATGCCAAAAGGGTAAGTGTTAATTTGACGCAATGCCAATAATAATTTTATTCTTTTACTTGTAAAACCGGAAATAGATTTTTATTTTGGTAGTGAAATATGATACAATTCAAATCAGCGCATGATTTTCGTTTACACGGCGGAAAATATTGTATGCCCTGCGTCTCGATTGACTGTGTTATTTTTGGCTTCCATGACAATCAACTCAAAGTATTATTACTGAAAATCGAACATCTCGAAGGATGGGCTTTACCCGGCGGGTTTATTTATAAGGATGAGCATATTGATGATTCTGCAAGGCGCATTTTGCATGAAAGAACAGGCCTGCAGGATATTTTTCTTCAGCAGTTTTATGTATTTGGTGATGCAAAGCGGTCAGATGAAAATATTACAAAGCTTGTATTTGAAAAAACGGAATTTAAGGCTCCTGAAAATAACTGGCTGCTCCAGCGCTTTTTAACTATTGGGTATTACGCATTGGTCAATTTTAATGCCGTGCATGCTGCTCCAGACTATTTTTCTGAAGCATGTGAATGGCACGATATAAATAATCTCCCATCCCTTGCTATGGACCACGGGGGAATAATACAGGAAGCATTGCGCACATTGCGTACGCACCTGCATTATGAGCCTGTCGGATATAATTTGCTGCCGGAGAAATTCACTATGCCTGAGCTGCAGCATTTGTATGAAACCATTCTTGATGAAAAGCTTGACCGACGCAACTTTCAGCGAAAGATGTTTTCTTATCACATACTTAAGCGCCTTAAAGACCGGCGCAAAGGCGTAGCGCACAAAGCCCCATTCCTTTATTCATTTGATTTACGCAAATATCACAAAGCGCTGCAAGAAGGCCTGCAGACAGCGTGGTAGTTTAAACAGGTGTTCCTTTTCTGCAATAAAGTTTATCTTACATGATAATTCTTTTTCACGATGGTGTGGCAGCATATAATGCTTGTTATATTATGGATTGTTTTTGGATTACTGCATACTGTACTTGCCGGTGGGGCATGGAAAAGGAAGATGCAGACAGGGATGAAACAGCATTATAAATTTTACAGATTTTACTATTCCTTATTTGCGGCATTAAGTTTAATACTGCTCCTTTTTTATCACTCCTGCATGCATAGTATCTTGCTTTGGCATGTGTTATATGCAGAAAAAATTATAGCCGCAATATTATTTGCGGCCGGGGCGGCGTTAGTTGTGTTTTGTGCACGTGAATATTTTCTGTCTCTCAGCGGTATTGATGTTTTTTTACGTCATAAGATTGAAAATAAATTACGGGATAATGGATTACACAGCATAGTACGTCATCCTTTATATTTGGGAACAATTGTATTGGCATGGAGCATTTTTTTATGGCAACCATTAATAAGTAATTTATTGTCATGCATCTCTGTCACATTTTATACACGCATCGGTATTTATTTTGAAGAAAAAAAATTAATAAGAGAGTTCGGAGATGAATATAAACAGTATGCACGGAAAGTATCCATGCTGATCCCGGGAATCTGACCAACTGTAATACCATGCACAAATATTTCTCTTTTTAAACAATATATTTTCCCCTGTTGTATTCAAAATTGCTTTAACTTTTTAAGTACTTATTTAAGGCTATTTTCGTTTGAAGTTTATGAAATATATTTTACTTATTATTTTTTATACTTTCTTTTTCATACAGGCAAATGCCGGCCGTGTAAGTGGTATGGTGATGGATGAACAAGGAAACCCTTTGCCTTATGCATCTATTCTTCTTAAAGGAACTACAAGAGGAACTACTGCCAATAATGAGGGAAAATATTTTCTTGATCTTGATGCCGGTATT
>JAHEZC010000310.1 GCA_023251275.1 Parafilimonas sp.
GATATTAGGATAATAAGATATTAGAGATAATAAGATATTGAGGTTAGATGATATTATTTTTTTAAACATTAACAACAAAGCGATATTTAGATATCCCAATATCCCAATATCCCAATATCTCAGTATCTCAGTATCTCAGTATCTCAGTATCCCAATATCAAATCATACCATCATGCAACGAGATTGGTCAGTTCATCCGCCGTATTTATATCCAGATTACAAATCAACAGTACTGCGAACGCCAACAAAACTATTGGTTCCGCTTAAACATTCCTTGAGTGAAATAACGGGTCCTGTGTATGGTCATGAAGTGATTGGAAAATATGATCATGACCTTACAAAAAATGGAATAAAAGACGGAGAGCCGCTTGGTGAAAGAATTGTTGTATGCGGCAAAGTAATGGATGAATGCGGCAAACCAATACGAAATACTTTGATTGAAATATGGCAGGCAAATGCAGCAGGCAGATATATTCATAAAGTGGATCAGCATAATGCGCCGCCTGACCCGAATTTTTTTGGCGCCGGCAGGTGTTTGACTGATGACGAAGGCAATTACAAATTTTATACGATCAAACCGGGAGCATACCCCTGGGGAAATCATTATAATGCATGGCGACCCAATCACATTCATTTTTCTTTATTTGGAAATAATATTGCGTCACGGTTGATAACGCAAATGTATTTCCCCGGCGACCCGCTTTTTGAATTCGATCCTATTTTCAATGGCGTTCCCGCAAAAGCACGGTCATTGCTGATCTCCAAATTTAAATTGGAACTTACAGAACCCGGTTTTGCATTGGGATATGAATTTAATATTGTATTAAGAGGAAATAACGAAACACCATTTGAAACAAAATAAAATATTTGGTAATGATAAATTATGATAACAGGCCATGAATAACAAAATAAAAATGAGCGGGGCTAACGAAAAATTGTTGCAAACTCCGTCACAAACCGCAGGACCTTTTTTTGCTTATGGTCTTACACCGGAGCAATACCAATACGATTTTACGAGTATTGCTGATGGTGGTTTAGCTGACGAAAAAAATGGAGCTGCACTTATTACTATAGCAGGGCAGGTCTTTGATGGAGAAGATCAACCAATTTCCGATGCATTGATTGAAATATGGCAGGCAGATGCAGACGGAAATTATCATACCCAATATCACAATATTCCAATATCTCCATATCACTTTACCGGTTTTGGGAGAATGGGCACAGGTGCAAACACAGAAACAGGTTTTACTTTTCAAACTATCAAGCCCGGAAGCGCAGAAGGACAAGCGCCGCATGTCAATGTAATTGTTTTTATGAGAGGATTACTCACACATGCATATACGCGAATATATTTTTCGGATGAAGTTGCAGCAAACAGTAAGGATATTGTATTAAACAGTGTGGAAGAAAAGCGGAGAGACACATTGATCTCCCAACTTACGGCAACAGCAGAAGGGCATCCTGTGTATAAATTTGATATTCACATGCAGGGCGGGAAAGAAACAGTTTTTTTTGATGTGTGATCAAATATCTTTACTCAAACAGTGACTTAAATCTCTATAGAAGACTTATGCAAAATCTTTATGAAAATATATTTTATGACAAACAGGTAAATGAATTATTTACCGATGAGTCTTTAATAAAATACATGCTTCGTTTTGAAGCTGCATTGACAGTAGCACAGGCACAGCAGGGAATGACTCCTGCATCTGTTGCGAAAACAATTGAAGAATGTTGTATCATTGATAATATAAAAATTGAACAATTGGTTGAAGATGCTGCACTTGGTGGAAATATAAATATACCTCTCATCCAACAACTTACAGAAGCTGTTAAAAAGAAAAATGCAGAAGCGGCAAAATATGTTCACTATGGTGCTACAAGCCAGGATGTAATTGATACCGCCCTCATCCTCCAACTCCGTGATGCATTGAAATTGATAGATGAAAATTTACAACATCTGATATCACAACTGGTAATCTTGATTGAAAAACATCGCTATACGCTGATGATTGGCCGTACATTTATGCAGCATGCAACACCCATTACTTTCGGATTTAAAATAGCAGGTTGGTTGGATGGCATGTTGCGCTCAAAGAAAAGAATAGAAAAATTATTAGTTGAAAATTTTGTTCTCCAGGCAGGTGGGGCTGTCGGTACATTATCAACAATGCAAGGCAAAGGATTACCCGTTGCAGAAACGATGGCAGAAATACTCCAGTTAAAAATGCCGTCAATACCCTGGCATACGCAACGTGACCGGTTGGCTGAAATAGCTGCAACACTTGGGATAGTAACCGGCAGCACAGGTAAGATCGCCAAAGATATCAGCCTGCTGATGCAAACAGAGATAGCAGAAGTTTTTGAACCCTCAGCGAAAGGCAAAGGAGGCTCATCAACGATGCCGCATAAAAGAAACCCGGTTGGCTGTGTTGCAATTCTTGCAAATGCGGCACGTGTACCTGCACTCGTATCTGTCATGTTGAGCACAATGATTCAGGATCATGAAAGAGCTGCCGGCAACTGGCATGCTGAATGGGAAACTTTAGCAGATATTGTAAGGCTTACTGCAGGCGCTGTTCACCAGGCAGTCATTATCACCAATGGTCTTGAGATAAATAAAGAACAAATGCTTCATAATCTTGAACAGACTAAAGGATTAATTTATGCAGAAAATATTTCTATTGCTTTGGCGAAACATATTGGTAAGGCGGATGCACACAACCTGATGGAGCAAATTTGCAAAGACGCACAGAATCGAAAGATGCATGTAAAAGATTTGATATCAGGCAATACAATTATTAACCGGTATTTATCACAAGATGAAATAGAAAATTTATTTAGTACCCAACATTCAACAGGTCTGTGTGATGAATTTATTAATCGTGTGCTTTCTGTATCTGGTTTTTAATGCACCAGAAGGAATTTGTAATGGTATTTTAATTGGTCTATGAGTTTGAAACATAAGTGTGCATAGAGTACTGTAAAAAAAGATATTTTTTAGTCACCTCGACTCCCGTTTATCGGAATTGAAAAAGGATGAACTGATTTCCACATGCGGTACAATACAATTAAAGGAAAAATAATCCAGCAGGCATTGGCGAGAAATACACGAAACAATTGCGGCGAAGCATGCGCGCCGTTTACTTCTTCAAAGAGAATGATAGTTACATTGGTAAGCATAACTGACGCCCATATAATACTGCCAAACCTGATCCAGTTTTTCCCTTTTACAAAAGCATAAATGGCGATAATATAAAATGGCCCGAAGAACAGGCTGTCAATCCATATAGCAGCACGCCACCATGCCGGTCTTGCAATGAGTACGGGATCAAAATTACGGCCATACCAGTGCACTAGGTCAATCATCCACGCGGGAGGCCAGTAAGGATAATGAAAATTGTCCGGGTTATCAATCACTAATTGCTCCACATCTATCATATATGTAATGAAGATTAAATTGATAATAAAAAAAATGATGATTGCAATGTCTGAAGGACGGTGCCGGAGTGGAATAGTTTGTAAGAGCATATATCTTTTTGAAAAATTGAAATTACATAAAACTATTTTTTCCGAATGCAATGTTTAATTATGTGTTTAGCTGTATGCCGATGCAATGGGAGAGAAGCAGATCATAATATTCTTACTTCTGTACGACGGGTTAGTCGTCTTCCTTCTTCAGTATTATTGTCGGAAAGAGGCTGAGCAGCGCCATAACCTTTGGCAATTATCCTGCCGGGAGCAATGCCCTTTTTGATTAGCCACGAACGGATCGCATTGGCTCTTTGTTCTGATAATTTTAAATTATCCATGTCATTCCCGATATTATCTGTATGCCCTGCAATTTCAATCCTGGTATCTTCTTTCAATTGCATATAATCAAGTAATTCCTGCAGTTCAGGATAAGATTCAGGACGCAGGCTGGCTTTTCCGAAATCAAACTGCACATTATCCAACGTAAAGGTCCGGGCAGGTTCATATTCAATATTAATTTTGAAAGGCTCAGAATAAAACTCGCCTTCTCCCGGTGCTGGTATATTTAATTCGCCATAATGAGTAGTATCATTAAGATTTTTTATAGTGATAAAATAGTTATCTCCGGCAGGTAAATGAATAGAAAACTTCCCGTTTGCATCGGTACTCATTTTAAATATTTTCCGGTTGGTTTTGCCCCTAAAAATTATTATGTCACCTTACGCGGCTTTCGATTGATATCAGTAACTGTAACATTCACCGGTGCTGTAGCAGTACTATTCTGCGACGGGGCATCATTTGTAAAGAAGAGTATGAAAGTGCAGGTTAAAAGCAGCAGTTTAAGCATGGCTTTTATTTTTAAGATACCTGCTAACGTTTTTTGGAAATTATTTATTGCTGCCGGGATCCCAAATAAAGCCTTCAAAGTACTATAAAAAGAAAA
>JAHEZC010000311.1 GCA_023251275.1 Parafilimonas sp.
GCAATGTTATATCCAAAATCGTCCGTCTCACCATAAACGCCTGGCTTTATACCACCACCTGCCACCCAGATAGTGAAACACCGCGGATGATGGTCACGCCCATAGTTATCTTTTGTCAGCGTACCCTGGCAATAATTGGTGCGTCCAAACTCTCCGCCCCAGATCACCAACGTTTCATCAAGAAGGCCTCTTTGTTTTAAATCAGTAATAAGTGCTGCGCTTGCCTGGTCGGTATCTTTACATTGCCCGCGGATCTCCCCGGGTAAATTACCATGCCCATCCCACCCCTGGTGATATAACTGTACAAAGCGAACACCGTTCTCACTGAGTTTACGTGCCATCAGGCAATTTGCTGCAAAGGTGCCGGGCACAAGACATTCCGGGCCATATAATTTCACAATTGATTCGGGTTCTTTTGAGAGATCGGTTACTTCAGGTACGGCAGTCTGCATGCGATAGGCAAGCTCATATTGTTGAATTTTTGCGTTTATTTCAGGGTCGCCAAATTCTTTGTACGCTTCTTCATTCAGCTCAGCGATTTTATCCAGCATGCGTCTCCTGTCTGCCTTATCAATACCTTCAGGATTATTGAGATATAGAACAGGATTTTCGCCACTGCTGAACTGTACACCCTGGTGTATGGAATCCAAAAACCCATTTGTCCACAGCTTGGCATATACGCCCTGCCCGTTGCCTTTGCCTTTGGAAAGCAGTACGCAAAATGCAGGCAGGTTTTTATTTTCACTACCCAGGCCATAGCTTATCCAGGCGCCCATGCTGGGGCGATTACCCTGTTGTGCACCGGTTTGAAAAAATGTAAGTGCCGGGTCGTGGTTGATCGCTTCTGTATAGAGACTTCTTATAATGCACAGGTCATCCACCACTCCTGCTGTGTGTGGTAACAATTCGCTGAGATAAGCCTGCGATTGACCATACTGGCTAAACTGAAATATGCTTCCGGCCAAAGGGAAATGGTCCTGGTTAGCAGTCATACCAGTCAGGCGCTGACCCATGCGAATGCTGGCGGGCAAATCCTGGCCATGCATTTTTTGAAGTAATGGTTTGTAATCAAAAAGATCGAGTTGTGAAGGTGCGCCATTCTGAAAGAGGTAAATAATTCGCTTGGCCTTTGGGGCAAAGTGAGGGAGGCCCGTTAGCACTGCATCTTCATCATTGCTGCTGAAGAGATCAGGGATCAGCAACGAACCTAATGCCACACTTCCAATGCCAAGGCTAAGTCTTGAAAGAAACCTGCGGCGGTTGATATTCAGCCCGTGTTCAAGAATTTCTTTTTGCATGATCAGGTTTTTGTGATGGCTTCATCTAAGTTGTAAATAGCTTCTATTGTTTTCATTAATGCGGCAACAGTGTTTATTTCTAATTTATCATTCTGCGGGTATTCACCAACATCCAATGTTGCTTTGGCATCCAGGTGTTTTTCTTTGAATAACCGCAACTGCTCATTGTGATAGCCCGTAGAATCTCCAATTCTTTGATTGTTGGTTTTCTGCAGATTATTGTCCTGAATACTTTAGTAATTTTATCATCTGCAGTTGATTGCTGTGTACAAAGATTTTGTGCAAATACTCTTGAAGCTTCCAACACTGCAGGATCATTCATCATCACCAATGCCTGCAAAGGTGTATTTGTTTTCAGCCGTTTTACTTCGCATTGGTCGCGGTTGCTTGCGTCAAATATTGTCATGGAAGGCGGTGGTACGGTGAGCTTAATAAACGTGTACATGCCCCTTCTGTATAAATCTTCTTTATGATCCTGTTTATATGTTGCCAGCACACCCCGGCCTGAAGTAGCAGCCTCCCATAAACCCTTTGGCTGGTAGGGTTTCACACTTGGGCCGCCTATAGTAGTCACGAGTAATCCACTGCTTGACAATACAAGATCGCGGACAAATTCAGCGGGCAACCGGTTGCGGGGGCTTCTTGACAAATAAACATTTTCAGGATCTTTTTTCAATTTATCTTCCGTTACAATCGCAGACTGCCGGTAAGTTGCACTCATCACAATTTGTTTTACCAATCTTTTTATATCCCAGCCATGTTCCACAAAATCTACAGCCAGCCAGTCGAGTAATTGAGGATGAGATGGCAGTTCGCCCTGCATACCGAAATCACCGGAGGTTTTTACAATGCCTCTTCCAAAAAGCTCCTGCCACAACTGGTTTACAAAAACACGTGCTGTAAGCGGGTTATTTTTATCAACTGTCCACTCTGCAAGGCCGATACGGTTGCGCGGAAATTTTGTGGTATCAAAAGGCATGATTGCCTTGGGTGCAGAAGCAACTACTTCATCGGCGGGTGCATCATACCTTCCACGCCCGAGCAAATAGGTTTTACGTAATGTATCTCTCTCGCCCATTACACTCACCATTAGCTGTCCCGTATCCTTTTTATTGATAAAAGCAAGTGTTTTTTTTATATCGCTGTCATTGATGGTAAGAATAGGAGTCTTTGCAGGCTTAGATTGTGTAACATCTCCTTCGTAACCTTCTTCCTTTGTATTATTGAAAAATGCTAGCAGCGAGTAATAATTTTTTTGCGGGAAAGGATCATATTTGTGGTCATGGCATTGGGCACATTCGATGGTAATACCCATTATGCCTTTGCCATAAGTTTTGGTCTTGTCAATCAGATATTCGATGCGGTACTCTTCCGGTATTACACCACCTTCTTCCGTATATTTATGATTTCGGAAAAACCCTGTTGCCAGTATTTGTTCCTTTGTCGGAGCAGGCAACATATCCCCTGCAATCTGCCAGGTGAGAAATGTATTGTAGGGCATGTTTTCATTAAAGGCATGTATCACCCAGTCACGCCACGGCCATTGGCCGCGTATATTATCATCCTGGTAACCGTAAGAATCTGCATAACGGGCAACATCCAGCCAATGCACAGCCATCTTTTCACCGTAAGTATTGCTTTGCATCAACCGGTTGACGATCTTTTCGTAAGCATCTGCACTTTTATCGTCGAGGAACCTATCCATCATTTCCAATGAAGGGGGAAGCCCGGTCAAATCTAAACTTACCCGTTTAAGGAGGCGTTCCTTATCAGCTTCTTCATTGGGGGTAAGGCCCATTTCTTCTATCCTTTGCAAAACGAAATAGTCTATTTCATTGCGAGGCCAGTTTTTATTTTGTACCTGCGGTAAAACTGATTTTTTTGGCGGTGTGAATGCCCAATGCTTTTCATATTTCGCTCCTTGCTGGATCCATTTTTTAATGAGCGCAATTTCATGGCTGTTCAATAAAGTAAGATGCGATTCAGGTTCCGGCATCTGGTAAGTTGGGTCGGGTGATGTGATACGTTTATATATTTCTGATTGCTCAGGCCTGCCGGGAACCAGTGCATAAGCGCCTTTGGTTTCTTTAAGCGGTGCAAAAGCAGAGTCGGCAATATCGAGCCGGAACCCGGCTTTGCGCTGCCTGCCATCAGGGCCGTGGCATTTAAAGCATTTATCAGAAAAAATAGGGCGGATATTAAAGTTGTAACTGATCTTTTCGGGAATTGCATTGTGCTCATCATTATCACAGGCGATCATCATGCTGCCGGCAGAAACCATTACCAGCAATATAAGCGATGCAATTTTAAAGCGGATGAGTGATGAGCGCATGGCAACCAGGTGAGGTGTAAAATTACTAATAAATAATTTGCAGGGATTAATTGCGGGCAAAAGTAAAAAAGAAGAAAGCGAGGTCAATGTTTTATTTCAAACTTCACATTTTATCTGCACTTTCCATTGCCGATACTTCCAGTTACAACCCTTTTCCATATATCCTGTACCGTTTACAGATCTTGCCGCCGACCTTTTCAAATTCAGCGCACATTTTGGCATTGGTTTCGAGCACAAGGTGGCTGTCTATCACCATGAAACCGCGTTTGACGGCACTTCTCATTAATGCCACTCCTATGAGTGCATCTATGCCAATACCCCGGTAATTCTGTTTGATAGCGCCAAGCATAGAATTGAGCTGTTTTGTTTTTTTCATGGCTGTCAAAATGTATATAAAGCCGAAAGGAAATAATTTTCCTTTTGCCTTTTGAAGCCCCACACTGAGGTCGGGCATGGCAACAATAAAACCAACCGTTTCTCCTTCTGTCGTGGTAACCACTTTTATAAATTCCGGATCAAGTATAGGGATGTACTGCGCAGCAAGGCGTTGCATCTCCTCTTCCGTCATTTCTATAAATCCGAATAATGAATCATACGTTTCATTTACGAGCCGCAATACCGGAAGTATAAAAGGCTTCATCTGTTTCCTGGTTTTAAATTCCATCAGTTGCAGGTTGTGATTCCTTTTTATACGTTCATATACTTTTTCAAACACGGGAAATAGATCCGGCGGCACATCGAGCCGGAAGGTTACGCAATCTGTTTCTTTCACATAGCTTTC
>JAHEZC010000312.1 GCA_023251275.1 Parafilimonas sp.
TTTGATGACTTCATTTTATAAAAGTGAATTCCAGAAGTATGCAACACTGAAACAGGCGCCGCATGCGACCTGATAAAACCTTGCAATCAGAAACAAAATAAAAGTTGCAACATTCAACCTGTAAAAATTATTTTGCGCCAAAGGGTAAAATGTTTCAAAGGATAGGCATAGGTTAATTAAAGCGATTTTTTTTTATTCCCAACTATTAATTGAGGGATCTTCTTGCTGCACCTGGAAATGGTAGTAATAAGAAAGTACGGCGCGGCGCAATTGTTCTGATAATACAAATTTTGGATTATCCCTGCTATAAATGAAATCTGTGCGCTCATTCGGATTATAATCTTTTGCACAGAGAATATCATACACATGGAGGAATCCCCATTTGCCAATACGTATCATCGGTCTTCGCCTGACGAGGATACTGCAGAAAACCTCACTTTTTCTGCGCGTCTTGATACCTATACAAACACCAAATGTTCTTGTATCATCATCATTAAGATATTTTACAAGATGATGTTTCAGTTGCAAGGCCCTTAAGCTGTTGTCTTCTACCTGGAAGTTAAGTTCATTTGCTGCATGACGTATGTTGATCTGGTATTTATCAAGCAGGTCATTCCAGGCGCCCCGGTTATTTTCTTTGATACCCTTTATAATAATTGTTTTCCATGGTGTGGAGCATAGTTGTTTTATGCCGGTATTAATGCAGAGCATACATACTTCCAATAAAAATTTTATGCTGAATAATTCATCGCGTCTGTAAATTCCCAGCCAGTATTTATCACCATAACGGTTAAGACCTTCGTAGTAAGGAAGGTTAAAGGGCGCCAATACCAGCGGCGCATCTGCAGCATGTGTATTAAATTGTGCTGTATTTACTATTTCATACAGTTCATCACCATCAGCATTTGCATTATCATAAAACTTTTGACGGTTCTGCAATATAATTTCTTCAATTTGCAGGGATATGCCTGCTAAGTCTTTTGTATTAATCACATCTTTCCATTCATACACGATATTTGTTTTTGGAAAACGGATAAATAAATACCAGTAATCAATTTCACCCGGTGATGCTACCCAGTTGATGTTCCCTGTAAGCATGGGCGTAAAGCTCTGGTTGTTGTCGCTGAGATTAATTTTTAATTCCGGTTGGTAAGAAAAGGATTGAAGAATTTCCTTATAAATATTTTCAGTTAACCATGTATCATGGATGAATACTTCTCCCGCAGGGTAAGAACTCATTATATTCGGATATTCTTCATTGCTTAAATTAAAGTTTACACCGAGATTTTCCAGTTCAGTAATGATACCATCGAGTTCTTCTATTTCAACATCCAATAATAATTGCTGGCGCAAACCGAAGCGAACATAAAGCAGTCTTGATTTAGCTGCTGCTGTAAGAATATTGTACAGATCTGCCGGAGGTATAATACCACCTTTGAAATTTACTTTAATAATATTTATATCTTTCATTTTGATGAGTTGTTTGGTTAGATGGAAGTTACAGCAAGATGCACATGCAATGATCAAATATCTGTTTTTTATGTGTAACAATTATATCCTGAGAAGATATGGTGATAAATTCCGCTCGGTTGCTGGTCGCCTGACGAACAAAAATGAGTCCCGCTTATAAATATCAGAAATTCTTATTTTAGAATCTCAAACTGTATAATTCATGGACGAAGAACTTAGAAATTCACTTGCCCAGGAAGGTATTATCCTGCATACCAAAAATACCACCTGGTTTGAAACAAAAAACAGGGCACATGAAGCTGGGTTAATTCTTACAGCAAAAGATTATTCATGGAAAGAAAACCCAATGCTTATGTGAGTATCGTAGAACGCTCTGGTTTTAAAAAAAGATACGGGACTGCCATAGTATTGGATGTTCCGTATGCTGAAATTGAAAGTACGGCGTATGAAAAATTTATGCGGACAAATCTTTTGAATATAAAATTTAAATTTGGCAGGGAATTCAGGATTCTTTTCGATGAAAATAAAACAGAAGAGTGGAAAATTGCTATTGAAAGGTGTATTGATTAAACTTTAGCCAACTTATGTGCATGTCTCTCGCTTGCTTCGAGTCTGAATGCAGCAATTTGTGCAGGTGCCTGAGCTTTTAAAAATATTTTTTATGTTAGCCGTTAAAAAAATTGCAGGTGAAGATGACAGGAAAATATTTCACTCCTGTTCACGGTAATCCCTACATTGTTTAAATACGTCGGCGCTTTTTCAGATTATACTTATCTTGCCTGCCCTGATATTATTTCATATCATATAGAAACTGAAACCGGTTTTAAAAAATCTATGAAGCAGTTACTTGCATTGGCTATTGAAGGCGCTTTGGAAGCGGGAAAAAAAATTCTGGAAGTTTACCAACAGGATTTTACTGTAGAAACCAAAGCGGATAACTCCCCGCTCACGCTTGCTGACCGGTTAGCGCATAAAGCAATTAAAGTTGTATTAAGCAGGATGGATTATCCGGTTTTGAGTGAAGAAGGGAAAGAAATTCCCTTCGAAGCAAGAAGGGATTGGGAAACTTTCTGGCTCGTTGACCCGCTTGATGGCACAAAAGAATTTATAAAAAAGAATGGAGAGTTTACGGTAAACATTGCCTTGATAAAAAAGGGGATGCCGGTCTTGGGCGTTGTATTTATTCCGGTTACAGAGGCTTTATATTTTGGTGCGGAAAATGCGGGCAGTTATTATGCTGATTTAAGCGAACAAAAATTAAGCCGGAATATTGATGATATTATTCACAATGCGCAAAAGCTTCCTGATATAAATAACAGGCCGCATGTTTATACAATAGTTGCCAGCCGTTCACATTTATCCAACGAGACTGAAGAATTCATTCAAAAAAAGAAAGAAGAACATGGTGATGCAGAACTCATCAGTTCAGGAAGTTCGATAAAACTTTGTCTTGTGGCAGAAGGGAAAGCGGATATATATCCGAGGCTTGCGCCAACTATGGAATGGGATACTGCGGCGGGCCATGCTGTTGCGAAATTTGCAGGCTGTAAAGTCTATAACTTTGTTACGCTGAAAGAGCTGGTATATAACAAGGAAGATTTATTAAATTCATGGTTTGTTTGCGAGAGAAAATAATTTTTTAATGAACTTCCTCATCAATTTGCAGTGAAATAATCTGTATTTAATATTAAGTCTTTGATTGTAATCTTCTGATAAATTGAAAGATATTTTTGACCGTAAAATAAAACCTGAATTACATGAAAATTGTTGTGGTAGGAACCGGTTATGTCGGACTTGTTACAGGCGCCTGTCTCTCCGATGTAGGGACAGAAGTTACCTGTATTGATGTGAATGAAGAGAAAATAAAAAACCTGAAAAACGGCATTTTGCCTATCTACGAACCGGGACTCGATGAAATTGTAAACCGTAATGTATCCAAAGGGAGACTGCATTTCAGCACAGACCTTCAGTCTGCAATTACAGGTACTAAAGTTGTTTTTATCGCAGTGGGTACGCCGCCGGGAGATGATGGCAGTGCTGATCTGAAATATGTATTGCAGGTAGCAGAAACAATCGGGATGCAGATGACAACCTACCTCGTCGTTGTAACCAAGAGTACAGTGCCCGTAGGTACTGCAGCCAAAGTAAAAGCAACTATTGATTCAGTACTGAAAGAAAGAAATGCTGATATAGAATTTGACGTGGCTTCAAATCCTGAATTTTTAAAAGAAGGAGCGGCGATAGAAGATTTTCTCAAGCCAGACAGAATAGTCATTGGCGCTGAAACCGGGAGAGCAAAAGATATTTTGCAACAGTTATATGATCCGTTTGTGCTCAATGGTCACCCTGTTTTATTTATGGATATTCCATCCGCAGAGATGACGAAATATGCAGCCAATGCAATGCTTGCTACCAAGATTTCTTTTATGAATGATATTGCTAATCTCTGTGAACTTGTTGGCGCTAATGTGAATGAAGTGCGCATCGGCATAGGCAGTGATCTGCGGATAGGCAATAAATTTATTTACCCGGGAATTGGCTACGGAGGTTCATGTTTTCCAAAAGATGTGAAGGCGTTGGTTCGTTCTGCGGATGAAAGCGGCTACAGCCTCAGGATACTTAAAGCAGTTGACGAGGTAAACGAAGACCAGAAAAAGGTTCTTGTAAAAAAGGTATATTACTATTTTGGTAACAACCTTGATGGTAAAATATTCGCAATCTGGGGGCTTTCATTTAAGCCGCGCACTGATGATATGCGTGAAGCGCCATCGCTTGTGATTATTAACGAATTACTGTCTGCGGGAGCAACTGTACAGGTCTATGATCCGGTTGCGATGAAAGAAGCCCGTGCCATATTGGGTGATAAAATTTCTTATGCAGACAATGCTTTTGCAGTTGTGCACAATGCTGATGCCCTGATGCTTGTTACAGAAT
>JAHEZC010000313.1 GCA_023251275.1 Parafilimonas sp.
TTGCTTTTATACCCATGATAGTCATCATGCAATTTCCCAGGGATGTTGCAAGCAGATCTGTGGGTGAAAATTTTTCGCCTTTTCCCTGGTTGTCGGTGGGAGCATCGGTTTCAATTAACGTGCCGCTGCGAATATGTGTAGCCTCTGTTCTTAAATCACCTTTATAAATTATTTGTGAAGTCATTGTACGATATTTGCATAAATTTACGACGTTCAAATTAATAAAACTGTGAAGAAAATATTTTTGGCTATGTTGCTTTGCGCAACTGCAATCATTAACTACGGACAGGTCAAAAAATCAAATGATCAGAAAAGGCAGGAAAGAAGAGAGCGGATCAACCAGCTAATTAAAAAAGAAGAAGAAGGCGCATTGATTTATTACAAGCAATCTGCATTTGGCTTCAAACTTAATACTGACGGGTGGTCTGGCTTTTATGAACATGGTAAATACAAGACTATAAGTACTACAAATATCTGGTGGGTTGAAGGAGGTGAACGTAAGAGTCCCAAAGAAGAAAAGCAAAGCGTTACGAGTTTCGATGGCACATTTATTACGATTGGTAATCCTTTTGTTTATGGGAAAGAAAATAACTTTTATTACCTGAAAGCCGGTTTTGGGCAGCAGCGTTTAATCGGCGGCAAAGGAAATAAAAATGGTGTTGCTGTTTCTGCTGTATATGGCGCAGGCATTGCCGGCGGATATTTAAAACCTTACTATATAACGGTCAGTGAACTTATAAACGGCAGCCACGACATTAAATATACTGATGGTTCCGAAGCTTATTATCTCGATCCAACTATCATACAGGGCTCTCCCGGATTTACCAAGCGTATGTTTGAAGGCGAATGGACGCCAGGAGTTTTAGCCCGTGCTGCACTTCGTTTTGATTATGGCAAGTATAACGAAATTTTATCAGCCGTTGAAACAGGTATCAATGCAGAATATTATGGTAAGAAGATGCCCATTATGGCATTGAACCCTGCAAAACACTTCTTCTTTAATGCTTATGTAGCCATTGAATTTGGAAAGCGAAAGTGAGTTATTTTTGCATAGCAAAGTTCAGAGCTTTTCACAGGATTTTTTAAGATTTTACAGTCCTTTCAGCAGCAGTATTCAGGCTTTGCAATATCTAAAAATCTCATCATGCATGATTTACCTGCATTAGCGGAAATAGAAAAAGAAATTAAAATAAAAAAACCCGATTGGTTGCGGGTAAAACTCCCTATTGGTGAAAGTTATAAGCATGTACGCAACCTTGTTTATACCCATAAATTACATACTATTTGTGAAAGCGGCAGTTGCCCGAATATGGGTGAATGCTGGGGAGCAGGAACTGCAACCTTTATGATACTCGGTAATGTATGTACACGCAGTTGCGGGTTCTGTGCAGTAGCTACCGGACGCCCCGATGCTGTTGACTGGGATGAACCGCAACGTGTAGCGGAAGCCATTCACCTGATGAAAGTAAAACATGCTGTCATTACAAGTGTGGACAGGGATGAGTTGAAAGACGGAGGTTCCATTATCTGGTACAATACGATAAAGGCTGTTAAAGCTTTAAATCCCAATACAACCCTCGAAACACTTATTCCGGATTTTAAAGGCGAAGCAGAAAATATTCTACGAATTATTGACGCTGCCCCGGAAGTGGTAAGTCATAATGTGGAGACCGTAGAGCGTTTGACCCGGCAGGTGCGCATACAGGCAAAATACAGGCGCAGCCTCGAAGTATTACGGATGCTGAAAGAATCCGGTATGCGGACGAAATCGGGTATTATGCTTGGACTGGGCGAATCAAAAGAGGAAGTGGTGCAGGCACTTGAAGACCTCGCTGCTGTGAACGTGGATGTGATTACATTGGGCCAATATCTTCAGCCGACAAAAAAGCATTTATCAGTTTTCCGATTTGTCCATCCGGACGAATTTGCCGAACTCCGTGAAATCGGTTATGGACTTGGTTTTGATTATATAGAAAGCGGCCCGTTGGTACGTTCTTCTTACCGCAGCGAAAAGCATGTCTTTCCTGGTTATGGAAGAAAGCAATGGATAGAAGAAAAAAAAATGATGGCACATTTATCATAACCAATCAATTGATGTAAAGTCCATGTCATCCATTTTGTTTTAGCAGCCCTGCAAAAAATCCATCATTATTATGTTGAGATTGCCTTTAAGCGTTTTCAAAGCGACCTGACATTTATCCGGCTGAATTACTTCACTTGCTGCCTATCGTTTATTCTTTTCGTTATTTTCAAAAATCGTTTTCCCGTTTTTTATAAAATTCAAAAGAATGTTGCTACATTGTAGCAATAAATAACTCTCCATTTATTAACCCCAAAATTGACTTGCTCATGAGAAAGCTCATCACTGAATTTATCGCTACATTTTTTCTTGTCCTCACAGTTGGCCTGACTGTAACAGGCGGCAAAGGAGACTTCGCTCCGCTTGCAATCGGCTCTGTTTTAATGGTTATGATTTTTGCAGGGGGCCATATTTCCGGCGCTCATTACAATCCTGCGGTAACGCTGGCTGTACTAATACGAGGGCGCATTTCTATAAGCGGAGCGGCGGGCTACTGGATCGTGCAGTTCATTGCCGCTTTTGCAGCAGCCTACACAGTAATGTTTTTGATGGGTGATAAAGTACCGTCGGAAGCTGCAGCCATGGCCGATGCAACGCATGGCCTCGTGGCAGAACTGATCGGCACTTTTGCATTAGCCTATGTGGTACTGAATGTAGCGACTGCCAAAGGAAACAGCGGAAACAGTTTTTACGGCCTGGCCATCGGGTTTACTGTGCTAAACATGGCTTATGCATTAGGCGGAATTTCGGGCGGCGCTTTTAATCCGGCGGTAGCGACTGGTATCAGTTTGCTGCATCTTGCATCATGGAGTGACTTCTGGGTTTTTCTTGTTGGCTGTTTCGGTGGCGGTGCTCTGGCCGGTGTCATTTTCAGAATTAATAATCCGGATGATAAATAAATTCGTGCTTGTCGAAAATGCTATATCAAAAGCTCTGCCGGTCTTTTGCTTGCAGGGCTTCACAAATTACTGGTGTTAAGTTGCGTTTGTTATGTTACAAAGGATTTTCCCGCTAAGCCACTAAAGGTACAAAGACGAATACTCTGTAGCTCTGTGTCTTTGCAGGATATATACCAGAATAATGATTAATATAGCACTATTTCCATTCTTCTTTATTAAATTTAGGCCATTTCCGTAAACTATATTATACCAAACTAAAAATGATTTTTCAAACAAACAAACCAAACAAACAATGAAAAAGATGATCCTTGTATTCGCTGTGATTTTAATAGTTGCAGCATGCAAAAAAAGTGCAGCACCTGCCCCTGTAACTGACGAAAGCTCATCTGCTGCCGGTACCACCGATTTTGCTGGTACTGATAAAAAATATCCTTTTATACAGATTGGCACCCAAAAGTGGATGGCTGCCAACCTGGATGTTGGCCATTACCGAAACGGTGACAAAATACCACAGGTAAGAGGCAAAGCTGCATGGGCTGCACTAACCACCGGGGCTTGGTGTTGGTATAATAACGATCCTGCAAATGGCGCTGTCTATGGCAGGTTATACAATTGGTATGCAGTAACAGACCCAAGAGGATTGGCCCCCGAAGGCTGGCATATACCAAGTGCTGAAGAATGGACAACACTATCTACCTTTTTAGGAGGCGATTTAGAGGCAGGCGGCAAAATGAAAGAAGAAGGAACAATTCATTGGATTGATCCTAACTCCGATGCCACTAACAGCAGCGGCTTCACAGGGCTTCCGGGCGGAGTACGCTTAGACAATGGCAAGTTCTTCTACGGCGGCATGTACGCCGATTGGTGGAGTACCGGAGAAGACATAAATCCTGATCATGATTGGGGCGTGTACCGCTATATAAGCTATTTCAATGGAGCGTTGTTGCAGCTACCCGGTAGTAAGCAATGGGGCTACTCTGTACGTTGCGTGAAGGATTGACTCCGATAACTTCAGGATGTCTTGGTTGACTATTTAATTTCAAGCCTCCGCTTTTGGCGGAGGCCTTGTTAAAATTATGGAGTTTCAAAAATGCATTATGGCGGTAACAGCAATTCTTTAGAGCAGCCGATTATTTTGGAATTTGAACAAAAATATTTATAGCTTCTATTTTTTGATAATTTCGGTAGCAAATTAATTCAACAACATTCTTTTTTATTCAGTCAACGCCCTTTCTCCAAACTATAATATTACCAAACTAAGAGAATGATTTTCATATACTAAACCAATCAAACCATGAAAAAGATGATCCCTGTTTTCGCTGTGATTTTAATGTTTGCAGCATGCAAAAAAAGTGAACTGCCTGCACCGGTAACTGATAACAGTTCAATTGCTGCCAATCTCACTGAC
>JAHEZC010000314.1:0-3936 GCA_023251275.1 Parafilimonas sp.
TACAAAAAGATAAATGGCTACCTCATCGTAATTGTCAGAAGATGGATTAAACAATGCTTCTATTTCATCCATATTGAAAACATTGTGTGAAGGCCAGTGATTGAAATCTGAAGTATGATAAGTATCCCTGAAATAACAGAAGGCCGCATAAGGCAGAAGCCAGTGTTTATTTTGTTCAAAATATTCCTGGTAGCCTTTGGAGGCAAAAATTGTTCTTTTCTGCAAAGGATACAATTGCCTGATGAACTTCCACTTCAATTTATTGACAGCTTGATAATCCAATGTATCCAGCCTGTTCAACTTTTCTTTTTCTGGAATAAAATCCTGCAACTGGTATTTGTATTTTTCTCCCGCAGCTTTTTCGGGATTCAGGTATATAGGATGAAGGGCGAATGCAGAAATAGCCGCATAGGGATAGCTGTCAGTCCAGGTATGCGTGGCGGTAGTATCGTTCACGGGCAATATCTGGATTACCTTCAATCCCGTTCTCTTGGCCCAATCGGCCAGTAATTTTAAATCAGTGAATTCACCCACGCCCCAACTGTTATTGCTTCTTAAGCTGAATACAGGAATAGCAATACCTGCACCTTTCCACACATCTGCAGGCAGCACGATAAATCCATCGTTAATTATGGCATAGTTATTTTTTTCAGGCCGCTCATACAATATCCGGTTATCGCCATCTTCATAACGGATAAACTTTTGTGTGTCGGTATCATACACCCCATATTTGTAAATCACAGGAAAAGAAGCTTTGGAAAGATTAATCCTGGCTATAAAAAAGTCTTCGCCTTCTTTCCTGCTCATAATGAAAGCTTTGGTTTCATCCCATTCACCTAATTCCTTTATAGAACCTGAGATACAAACCGTTTGACCTTTTGACAAGAGGGGAGCCTTTATTTTAAAAATATGTGTGTATGTTTTCGGCCGAATAATTTTAACGGGTGTATGATTCTGCTTCAGCAGCACATCTTTAAAAGGTTCTGTATAAAATGCATTCTCATAATAGCCCGGATGATTCCATGCATCCGTGATGAATATCTTTTCTGATGTGACTAATGAAGTGCCTAGTACTTTATCGTTTCCCCAATCAAAGCTCAGTTCTCCATCTTCATTTTTGAGAATGTAATTGTAAATAATTCCGCCTTCAGGAATGTCACCTATTTTCAATTCAATTTCAGCGCTCCACATATCATTGTTGAAATATTGCATGGGCAAAGCCTTGCCCGCATCATTGTTACCGAATATGTTGTGATTGCCGGTAATAAAAATCTGTTGACCGAATTTGGTATGAAAACGAACATGGAAAGTGATGTGCACAATTGAAGGTGGTGAAACTTTTTTTTCTGCATCAGCTTTTTTGAGAATTTTCTTAGCGGGCTTTTTTTCAACGGAGATAACCCTGGTCTTTTTCTTTTCGGTTGAACCGGCGTTATCATTTACCTCTGCTTTCAAAAGCTGATCTGTAATAATATTATTCTTTTTAGTTGTCAATGGCAGAAAATTTTAATGCGCGTATAACATTCAATCAACTAATCTATCCTCTTTGAAACTCCTGCATAAGTCATACATAGATTTCTCTCGTCTTAGAAGAGTTAAAATCACAACACAAAGGTTCGCCTGGTTTAAAATTTAATTTCTATAAAGCTTCTAAGGGCGGCTAAAGTATAGCATGTGTAACGAATACACAAAATTTTTAAGAAAACCTTATGGGACATGGTAAAAACAACGTTTAAAACCGAACAAATTATATTCAGCAAAAATCAGGGGATTGAAAAAAAGAGATCAGTATTGATACTATTATTGAAACCATTTGCAGGCACTCAAAGAAACAATAAATGCATGGAAAATATTTCTTCAGTGCTTCTGCACGTTATTTTTTTTCAGCGAAAATCATTTTACAATTTAGCAGCTTCCATGACACAATTTTCCCCTTGGGATTATCTATAGCCCGCAAATTCTTAGTTTTTGTTCGGAGGCGGTGGCGGACCCTGCTTTCCTTCTTCATGCTCAGTCTCAGCATCGTCGGGATGCGGTGACCCTCTATGGCAGGTGATACACTTAATTACGGTGATAGTATCCGGCTTTTCAGAATTATTAAAATTAAAATAAGTGCTGTTGATGCCCATCGTCATCTTCATCATATACCTCGCCACATTTTTTTCAGGCTTATCATCACTTGCAAAGTCTGGCCATTTTTGTGCAGTGTCTTTACTCGGAGCGTGGCAGAAGCTGCATTTTACACCCAATGCTTCTTTAAAATGGTCCATGATCAGCTTAAGACTATCCTGGCTTATATCTTTTGGGAGCACCTGGAGGTTTTTGTAATCTGAGCGGGGCTCTGTTGGCTTATATGCAGCGACACTCAGCACTACAAAAGCTGTAAGTGATAATACAACTGCGATTTTCTTTTTGTTAGGTATCAGCATAAGTTCTGGTTTATGCAATGAAATTAAGGACGAGAATCAAATAAGCCAAAAAAATTTGTAAAAATAAAATCTGAGAGGCATAAAAAAAGAAAGCCTTGCTATGAAGGCTCCCGGTGATCATCAGGTTAAAATGTTTCAAATCATTGTCAGGCGGTTACTTCCTCCTTTAAGTGATTATAGCTTGCCTTGCTTGATGCAATAAGCTTTAATACTCTTTCTCTCACATCATCTCCCAACCCTTCAACTTCATTTTGAAAAATTTCTTTCAACTCGTCGAGTTCTGATTCGGCTTTACCGGTTAATCGCCTCAACTTTTTTTTCAGGTCGGTAGCAGTGTCGGCAATTTTTTTTCTTGTTTCACTTCCTTTGGCAGGAGCGGTCAATAACCCGATCACAAGGCCTGCGGCAATACCGGATAATGCACCGATTAAAATTTTCTGATTACTCATACATTTGGTTTTACAGGTTAACAATATGTTTAAAAAAAGAACCAATAATCTTGCCAAAATTATGAACCGGGTTTTTAAAAGACTCACAATGCAACGCTAATGTTTTCGGGATAATAAGAAAGCATGATAAATTTTCGGGGATAAATTTTCACAAATATTTTTTACATAGTGACATCAAAAAGATGCGAAGGATATAATGACAAAACTTAAATGTATAAGCTGTCTTCGGGATATCTTATCCCCGCAATTTTTCTTATTTCGTCCAGGGTTTCCATTAGTGCAAGTGTATCTGCATGAGTCATTACATGGCTTTCTGTCAAACCATTCCGCAAACATTCACAAACATGCCTTGCTTCATACTGGTATCCGAAGCCCGCTTCTTTATCTACGGGAATAATTTGTTTGCTGTCTATTTTTTCGGGATAATATTCAATCGTTGTTGAAGGCTCATAAAATCTTGATGTGAGCCTGATCCTCCCGTTTGTGCCGCAAATATCAGCATCGGTTGCAAGGTTGGAAGCAAAGCTGGAGAACAACTGTGCCAACGCTCCATCCTTATATTTAAATAACACTGCACACTGCTCATCTATACCGGTTGATGCAGGCGTCATGGTTGCTTCAATAGAATCTGGTTTGCCTAATACGCTCATTGTTATAAACACATTGTAAATGCCGATATCGAGCATAGTTCCGCCTGCAAGCAACGGATCAAATAATCTTGCAGGAACAGGCGGCACAGGCTTAAAGCCAAAATTGACAAGAGCACTTTTTATACTTCCTAATTCACCAGTGCGCAGTATTTCCTGAAGTTTGATATAATGCGGCAGAAATTTTGTCCACAACGCTTCCATGAGAAATATTTTTTTCTCGTGTGCAACACTTATCATTTCAGATGCCTGCTGTGCATTAACAGCAAAGGCTTTTTCGCAAAGAACAGCCTTATTATGCCGGAGACAAAGCAAGGTATTTTCGTAGTGTAAATTGTGTGGTGTTGCAATATAAATCACATCCACTTCCGCATTTGCGGCCAGCGCTTCATAACTGTCATGTCTATATGC
>JAHEZC010000314.1:3995-4380 GCA_023251275.1 Parafilimonas sp.
GTAAATGATTCAGCCGTCTCCATGCTCCGCGACCCTACCGCTATGAGTTGTGCATCCTGCACAAGACGCAGGTCTGATGCGAATTTCCGGGCAATCCTTCCGCAACCTAAAATGCCCCATCGGATGACTCTTGGCATGATAATAATTTTCAGGAAAGATAAAGAAATCCCGGACGAATTATTTCAGGCTTTTCAAAAGCCGATAGCAGCAGATATTGAACCGGTTTAGTATGAGCCATGTGTTGTAACTTTAACAGCCTGCAGGAGGTGGCCTTCAACAACATCAACTGAGGCAATAAAAAAAATTTTAACCCTGCATTGTATGAGAAACTATGACCAAAAAAGTACAATGAAATATTTTATCATTCTTTTACTTCTTTTTTTTG
>JAHEZC010000315.1 GCA_023251275.1 Parafilimonas sp.
GTTATAAAATATTCAAATGATTTCTTAACCCGGCCTTTGCAAGAATAAATATTTTACCATAATCGGGAATGCGTATGCGCTCTGTGAGTATCCTCTGCGGTTGCATTTTTTTTATTTTGTTGAACAAAGAGAGATAATATCTGTACGCGACATACACACCAAATTTCGCTTTCATCGGTAAATGAATGATCCCTTTGTAAGCATAGTCAAAATCTTTTTGTATATCAGCCTCAATGGCGAATTTATCTGTGTCACTGAAATTGGAAGCATTGCAGCCGGGGAAATATGTTCTTTCAAGCTGCTGATAATCATTTTTAAAATCACGCAGAAAATTAACTTTCTGAAATGCAGCGCCCAGGCTGCGTGCAAAAGGATTTAAAGCCTCGTACTTTTTTTTATCACCTTCACAAAATATGCACAGGCACATGAGGCCAACCACTTCTGCGCTTCCGTAAATATATTCTTCATAGCCGGGCCTGTCATAAATTTTTCTTTCAAGATCACGTTCCATGCTGCTGAAAAAAGCTGCGATCAACTCATGTTTAATTTCATATTTATTCACTGTAAGCTGAAAACTGTGCAGGATAGGATTTAAGCTTAATTCCCGCTTAATCGCAATATATGTTTCCTGTTTGAATTCTTCGAGCAGCGAGTGTTTGTTATAATCATGAAAACTGTCCACGATTTCATCGGCAAAGCGCACAAACCCGTAGATGTTATGAATATGTGCACGCAGGTCTTTATGCAGCAACCTGATGGCCGATGAAAAAGAAGTGCTGTAGTATTCAGTAGTTATGCGGCTGCATTGCTGGCTTACTTCATGAAACAATCTTATCATGGCTGTTGATATTTTGAGTTATAAATTTTTACTTCGATCAAACATCATTTTTGCCTCCGTACGCTTTTACTACTTCCTTTGCCACCACTTCACCGCTGATCAAAGCCGGCGGCACGCCTGGCCCGGGAATTGTCAATTGTCCTGTATAAAACAGATTTTTTACTTTTTTGCTTCTGCATGACGGTTTAAAAACTGCTGTTTGCCACAGTGTATTCGCCAGTCCATAGGCATTTCCCTTATACGCATTATATTCATATACGAAATCACTATAAGCAAAAGATTTTTTATAGGCTATTGAATCTTTGATGCGTTGGCCTGAATGGATTTCCATCCTGCTAATAATCATATTGAAATATTTTTCACGCAATTCTTCCGTATCGCCTGATAATCCTGCTGCAACAGGAATAAGAAAAAATAAATTCTCACATCCTTCCGGTGCTGTGCTATTATCGGTAACAGAAGTGGCACTTACATAAAACAATGGATGGGATGGCCATCGTTTACTTATATAAATCTCTTCGCAATGTTTTTCGAAAGGCACATCAAAAAACAATGAATGATGCGGAAGATTTTGCAGCCGTTTATTCAATCCCACATAATAAAGTAAACATCCCGGGGCCATCACGCGTTTTTCCCAATATGCTTCAGTATAGCTTCTGTGCGCTTTCGGCAATAATGAATTTTCGATAAAGTGATAATCCGCACCACCGATTACTGCATCTGCTTCAAAATAATTGCGCTTTGATTTATGACCGTATCCAGGCTCTGACACAACTTTCTGCACTGTTTTTTTATCAATGATCATATCTGTCACATTTTCATTGAAATAAAATGTTACACCCAGTTCCATTGCCAGTTTGTGCAGCGCATGGACAATACTATACATTCCACCTGACGGATACCATGTGCCGCCCATTATGTCCGCATAATTCATCAGGCTGTACAATGCAGGTGTTTTTTCCGGCAAAGCGCCAAGGAATAAAACAGGAAATTCCATTAATTGCTGAAGCTTCGGGTGTTTGAAATATTCAGCAATATGCGCTTTGACAGAGTTAAACACATCGAGCCTGAAAACACCTTTTAGCAGATCAGGATCAAGAAATTCACTGAATGACCTTCCGGGTTTATATACCAGTTTATTCATGCCTGCTTTATACTTGTAAGCAGCTTCGGCAAGAAATTTATCAAGCTGTTTTGCGCTTCCCGGTTCCATGCTTTCGAACAAATCTTTTAGCGAATCGTACCTGGCAGGAACATCCATTGCTCCATCATTCCAATAAATGCGATAGGATGGGTCTAAACGAACTAATTGATAATAATCTGAAACACTCTTTCCAAATTGTGAAAAAAAACGTTCAAATACATCCGGCATCCAGTACCAGCTTGGGCCCATGTCAAATGTAAAACCGCCTGCTTTCAATTGCCTTGCCCTGCCCCCTGGTGTTGTATGCTTTTCCAGTACTGTAACTTTCCATCCCGCTTTTGCCATAAAACAGGCAGCCGAAAGGCCTGCAAAACCGCTTCCGATTATAATAACCTGTTTATTCATTTATTTTATCAAAGAACAAAATATGTAAAGCTTTCATGACCGCTCAATCTGCGCTTTCAGCAATTTACGGGCAAAATGAATTCGGCTTTTAATTGTTCCCAATGGTTCACCTAATAACTCTGAAATTTCATGGTATTTAAATCCGTCAAAATAAAGCACGAAAGGGCTTTTAAAAATATCGGGTAAATGATGAATGGCTTCCTGTATTTCTGATATATTGATCTTGCTCATTGCTCCGTTTACAGTTGCCCCTTGATTAGTATTAAGCCCAAAATCATTCGATCCTTTGGCAAAAAGAATGTGATGCCTGCTTGCTCTTCTATAGTCATTGATAAAAATATTCCGCATGATTGTATATAACCATGCCCTTACATTGGTGCCTGTATTGTATTTGTCTTTATTGACTAATGCTTTATATAATGTTTCCTGGAACAGATCTTTGGCAGTTTCATTATCACGTGTAAGAGTGAATGCAAAAGGCTTTAAGAAGACAGCATTGCTGAGCAAAACGTTGTTGAATTCGGCAACTGACATGAAATTTATTGTTTAATTTATATACCAGTAAAGTTAAACAATATTTTTTCGGAAATTCCAACTTTTATTGAAAAAAAATTTTCCAGGCATAAGAATTCTGAATCAATTATTTATAAATTTAGCTAAAGAAAAGCCTGCCTGTTTAAAGAATTGCCACGTACTCCATGACTTCGGAAAGGGATTTCCGGAAAGAAATGCCAGATGGAATTTTTCTCCTGTAAGATTGCGTAATTTCTCCTGATATTATGACCGGAACTTCAGGGATATGACTGTGCAGGTTATTCAGAAATTTTTCGAAATTAAAATCAGATGCAACAGATGTCAGGTGAGTATAAACAAAGTCAGGCTTTTTTAATTTGACTACGTAAAAAATATCTTTAAGCGGAGCATCGGCTCCTATGTATAAAACCTTTGCACCCCTGCTTTTAAATAAATAATTAACGTACAATAAACCTAATTCATGGCGTTCCCCTTCAGGTAAAAACAGCAAAGCGGTTTTGTTTATGGTTATGTGACTAATGGTACTTTCAATACCTGCAATTAATTTTTGCCTGATGATATTCGTAACAAGATGCTCCTGTGCGGGGTTGATATGATTGGTTTGCCAGAGAATTCCGATCCGTTCAAGAAAAGGAAAGATAATATAAATAATAGCTTTTTCCACGCCTCTTGCAAGTATATAATTATCAAGAGTGGCTTCAAACCTGTCCATATTAAGATCCGCCATGTGCTGAATGAGTTCACTGATAATTCTTTCCTGTTGTGCTTGAGCCTGCGACAATGAAAGTATCTTTTCCATAATCTCGTCATTGCTCATTCGGTCAATATGCGAAATCTTATAGCCGTATTTATTAAGCAATGCGACATTCAGTATTTTCTTCAGTTCTTCATTGTTGTAGTGACGAATATTAGTATCTGTGCGATGTGGTTTCAGGAAGGAATAGCGTTGTTCCCAAATACGGATTGTATGGGCTTTAATGCCGGATAAATTTTCAATATCCCTAATAGTGAATAAATGCATAAAGAAAAAACAAAATATCTTTTGAAATGTTTTTAAAAGAAAAAATTAAATACCGTGTTACAGTTTTATATCTCAGCCTGAAAGGCTTTAAACATACAAGCAAATTTAAAATTTATGTTTAAAATAATAAGCTAATTTATTAAACATATTTCTATTCTTGCAAAAAAAATCCCGCAACTTTCGGAGTGCAGGATGAGCAAAATAAGATTCCATATAGTAAACTATTTTATTCCCCGCAGGTAAATGCCATATCCGCTTTTGTTGTACATATCGGCAAGGCGAAGGAGTTGTTTGTGCCCTATAAAGCCCATGCGATAAGCTACTTCTTCAATGCATCCTATTTTTTGCCCCTGTCTTTTTTCAATTACCCGGACAAATTAGCTGGCATCACTTAGTGAATCAAAAGTACCTGTGTCGAG
>JAHEZC010000316.1 GCA_023251275.1 Parafilimonas sp.
AGGTATTAATCCATCCAAACTACTTTTTGCTCTGCATGATGCGGCTGACCAATAATGTCTGCGTATAACCCAGGCCTTCTCGCTTTTCGATAGCGATAACCACCTGACATGGTTAATTTTTCTGATGTTATTTCTGCCGTCACCACGTCATTTCCCAACGTCCTGCATTCGGCAACAATATCCCCAAACGGGTCAAGTATCATGGAACATCCATTTTTCAACTGGTCATCATCCATACCAATGCTGTTAGAAAACACGGCATAAATGCCATTATCATAGGCCCTTGACGGAAGCCATTTCATCAGCCATTCTCTTCCCTTCGGCCCGTCGAATTCCTTATGCAATGTATCGGGATCAATATCTCTCTTATGCCATAATGCGGGATCAACAAAACCGGCGCCTGGCCTCGTAGATGGTGTGCACATGGTTACATGCGGCATAAAAACAATATTCGCTCCAAGCAATGCCGTGGCTCTTACATTTTCAATAATATTATTGTCATAGCAGATGAGTATGCCGCATTTCCAGCCATAGAGATCAAACACCGTATATTCACTGCCGGGTAAAATATTAGGGTTAATGAAAGGATGCAGCTTCCTGTGTTTTGCAACTACCCCGTTTCTATCAACACAGGCATAAGCTTTAAAAATATTATCCTTATCATCTTTTTCAAACAGGCCTGTAAGAATAGTTATATCCAGTTCTTTGGCTATGGCAATAAGTTGCTCAATGCTTTCGTCTTCCGGTATATATTCTGCAACATCCAGCAATTGCGCTTTTGAAAGTTTTCTTGCATAGCCATAACCTGTAATGGAACATTCATGGAAGGCAACTATTTTAGCGCCGTCTGCTGCAGCTTTTTCTGAAAGTTGGCGAATGATCTGCAGGTTATATGCTTTATCACCGCTTTTATTTTCAAATTGTGCAGTGGCAATCTTCAGGTTGTCCATACGATTTCTTTGAATTTCAAAAGTACAATCATGGGAATTTATTTTGTCAATTAAAATGAAAAACCATTTTGCTTAAGAAGGCATTTATTTGTTGACATGTTTTTTTGTGAATGAAAAATTTATAAAAACCAAATGCAACAAACGTAAAAATATTACAGGTACAGATAATAATCCTTCAGCAAAGCAGTGAACTCCGGTGTGTATTTGTTTTGTTCGTTCATAATGGCGATTGTTGAATTGACCGGTTCAGTTTTATTTCTTCCAAACAGTAACATGGTTCGGAAATAATTATGCCCGGGTGTTTGCTTTACATTCACCCGCTCCTGCAGCCAGAATGATTGTTGCATTGCAGCATGGATAAATTGCTCAGAAAGGTTATAAGGCATGAGCGCCGCGAATGTTCCATCTTGTTTTAAATGTTTGTCTGCAGCGTGCAATAAATCTTCCGGGCTTAATTCCATGCTGTGCAATGCAAGATTACGTTGGGCATCGCTGCTTTTTAAATTGTGCTGATAAAATGGCGGGTTACTGATGATGAGGTCATATAATTGATGAGTTGATAAGTTGAATTGCTGAATAGACATATCATAAATATGCAACCTTTTTTTCCAGGAAGACGCATCAAAATTTTCTTTTGCCTGCGATGCAGCGGCTTTATCAATTTCAACTGCATCAATGATTGCAGTTGGATTTTTTTGTGCAAACATTAAAGAAAGCAAACCTGTTCCCGAACCTATGTCGAGACAACCCGAAATGGGAGACCTGTAACCAGAAACTCTTTCAGCAATCCACGCTCCAAACAGGCATGCATCCGTACAAACCTTCATGGCACATTTATCCTGGTGAATAGTGAACTTTTTGAATTTAAAAAAAGAGTTTGACATACCTGTTATATAGCGGGTTGACAACTTCGGGAAGTTGTCAACCCTTAGCTATCCTAAATGATTCATTCGCTGATTCCATCAATGCAAAGATGAAAGCATATTGCATTTATGCATCTTTCCGGTAATCGGCTTTTCCTGATCTGTCACTTTCGGCAAGCGGCGGTTTTACATTTGGCAAATGATAGAATTCGTGTTTCATGTTATGTTTAGTATTATAAGAAGCAGGCAATTTCTTGTGCATAGTATTAATTTTTCAGCAACAATGTACAAAAAAATAAATAATGATCTGCTCTGCGAGTCGCTTGAATTAATTGATACTTGAAAGGAGTAATATTTGTCATATATAAATTTAAAAACGGAATACAAAGATTTGGTTCTGCACTTAATTTTAAAAGATTGATAAACATCTAAAAAAAATATTTTTGTCTTTTTGACCAGAGATTGCAAATTCTCAAATTTTATATTGTTGCTTCGCAAAAAGAAAATTTACTTTTCAAGCGCAGACTAAATAAATGCAATGAACATTTTATCGGAAAGAACTTTCGCCAAACAACTTTTTAGTATTCCGGTTTTGGTTGCTGCGCTGGGATACCTCGTGGATATGTATGACTTATTTCTTTTCAGCATCGTCCGTGTGCCAAGCTTGAAATCCTTAAATCTTTCCGGCGGAGAATTATTGGAAGATGGCATCCTCCTTTTGAATTTACAAATGGCCGGAATGCTTATCGGCGGCATATTCTGGGGTATCATGGGAGATAAAAAAGGAAGATTGTCGGTACTCTTCGGATCCATTTTAATTTATTCAATTGCAAACATTGGCAATGGATTGGTAACTACCATCAGTCAATATGCAGTACTGAGATTTATTGCAGGATTTGGACTTGCCGGTGAGTTGGGTGCAGGCATTACTTTGGTGACAGAAATTTTGCCAAAAGAGAAACGTGGATACGGCACAACATTGGTAGCCACCATGGGTGTGATGGGCGCTTTGCTTGCCTACCTTGTTTCTCATATTTTTGATTGGAGACTTTCCTATTTTATCGGTGGGGGATTAGGGTTAATATTAATGATTTTACGGGTGCGGGTCTTCGAATCAGGCATATTCATGAAGTTAAAGGAGAATGATATCAGGCGCGGCGATATAATTAAACTATTCAATAATAAAACCCGGTTCTTAAAATATATCAACAGTATTTTGATTGGAATGCCGATCTGGTTTGTAACCGGAATTTTGATCACATTCTCTCCTGAGTTTGGACAGGCGATGGGCCTCGGTTTGCCTGTGGATGCAGGCAAGGCAGTGATGTTTGCGTTTACCGGGCAGATTTTTGGAAACTTGGTGAGTGGCTTTCTCAGTCAACACCTGCAAAGCAGAAAGAAGGTGATTCTTATATTTATATTATCATCTTTCTCGCTTGTCCTTACCTGTTTACTGGTTCCATTCCATAATACAACACTGTTTTATGTATTATGCGCATGCCTTGGATTTTGCAGCGGTTACTGGACTCTCTTTATCACAGTTGCAGCCGAGCTATTTGGTTCTGATCTCCGCGCAACAGTTGCCACTACTGTACCTAATTTTGTTAGAGGTTCTGTTATTCCGTTGACGATGCTTTTTGCTATGCTAAAAAATCATGCAGGTGTAATTTATGGCGCTCTTATAGTTGGTGTATTGACTTTTGCAATTGCAATCCTCGCTCTTTTTTACCTCGATGAAACGTTTAAGAAAGACGTTGATTACTTTGAAGAAAAATAATGCCCGCCGATGTGAATAATTCATGCCTGGTGAATTGTAATTAATGAAAAAGTTATCCGTCATAATGAGGCCGTTACAATTGGAAGACATTCCTGATGCCATGAAATTATCAACTGCCGAAAATTGGAATCAGACAGAAAAAGACTGGAAGCTATTAATTGAAAATCCTCAAAATATTTGCCTGCTTGCAGAAGCTGACAAAAAAATTATCGGCACCGTAACAGCAATGAATTACTCTTATGATGTTGCATGGATCGGAATGATGCTCGTTGAGAGAGTATATCGTGGTAAGGGAGTGAGTAAATTGCTGCTTACAAATATTTTAAAGGAATTAGAAAACTGTAGATCCGTTAAGCTTGATGCAACTCCCGCAGGGCAGCCCGTTTATAAAAAGCTTGGGTTTGAAGATGAGTATTTTATTACCCGAATGACAAACACATCAATGAAAAATTTGCCAACGGAAGATCATGATTTATTACCTGAGCCAATTCAATTGAAATATGTAAATGAAATAGCAACTTTTGATAAACTTATTTTCGGTGCAGACAGAACTCATCTTATAGAATCGCTGGTAAAAGAATATCCTGGTAAAGCAGGGTTACTGAGACGGGATAATCAAATTGCAGGGTTCATCCTCGGAAGAGAGGGTAACAATTATCACCAGGCTGGACCTGCTATCGCAGAAACATTTGCGGATGCCAAAATACTTATTACACAAGCGTTGAAGGGGCTTAATAATCAACCTATCGTAATGGATGTCTTGCACGACAA
>JAHEZC010000317.1:0-2057 GCA_023251275.1 Parafilimonas sp.
TGCAATCAGAACAAGAATGTTGACAAAATCATATTCACAGATTGCAACTGATTATAACGATTATGCAAATTTCTTGCTCGACAGTCTTCATAATTATTCTGAAGCAAATAAATATTATTTAAGGGCAATCGGCCTTGCCAGCAAGATTGGTGATGCCGTTACGCTTTCAATGGCTCACCTGAATCTTGCAGAAGTATATATGCACCAACGAAATTTAAACGAAGCATGGCAGTTATTGAATAAAGCGTTCGAATACTTAAAAATAAAGACTGAGAAAAACATATTATCAAATCCTCCGTCCGGTGTTTTGAACTTTGAAGGAAGAAAAGAACTGGTATATGTAAATATGCTTGACAGGTGTAAAATACTTTTGCGACTTTTTGCAAAGTGTAACGATAAAAAATATCTCCGGGCAGCTCTTGAAACTGCATTATTAACTGACACGATCATTACTCAAACCCGTCATGAACAAATTGGAGAACAAAGCAAGTTGTATTGGCGAAACAGAACCCGTGAATTTTTCACCAATGCCATAGAAGCCTGCTATCTTGCCAATGATGCAAAGCATGCTTTTTATTTCATGGAAAAAAGCACCGCCGTTTTGCTCAATGATAAATTGAATGAACTCGGGGCCGCTGCTCATCTTCCCAATGAAGAAGCCGAAAAACAGGAACGACTGCAGGTGAATATTATTGAACAACAACAGAAACTTTCAGCACTTCCTGAAAACTCAGCGGAGTATAACAATCAGCAACAAAAACTGCTCGAAGCCAAAGACGAATTTGAACGATACATCAAATCAATAGAAAAAAAATATCCTGCATATTACCAGTATAAATATGCAGATGAAGCGCCTTCACTGAATGCATTGCAACAATACCTCGCTGCGAATAAACAAAGCTTCGTTCATTATTTTATCAATGATACCATTGCTTATATTCTAAGCATTACATCCGGTACTGCAAAATTTATTAAGCTTTCAAAAAATGATTTCAACGCTGCACAGCTTTTTCATTTTCTTCAGTTGTGTGCTGATAAGCAGGCATTGAATAATAATTATACTTCTTTCAGTACATTATCAAACAAAATTTATAAAAGTTTATTTGAACCGCTGCAACTGCCCAGGGGCAGGGTGGTTATTTGTGCGGATAATTTTTTAATTCCTTTTGAAGCGCTTTGTACAGATGAAAATGGAAAACGGTTTCTGCTGTATGACTATGCTTTCACTTATGTGTATTCAGCACGGTACCTGATGAAGCAATTCAATAATCATTTTGGCAAAGGAAATTTTCTCGGTATTGCTCCTGTGACTTTTGCGGACTCACTGCATGTTAATACTCTGAGGCAGTCTGCCGAAGCGCTTAAAGCTTCCGCGGCTTACTATAGCGAAAAAAGATTGCTTACTCAAAACGAAGCCACGCGAAAAAATTTTATGCTGCAAATGGCCACTTACACGATTGTAAATGTTTTTTCACATGCCCGTGCAGACAGCAGTGATACTGAGCCGGAGTTATTCATGGCAGATTCGGTTATTCACCTGTCTGAGTTACAATTGCTGAACAATCCCGCAACAAGGCTTGTCGTGCTAAGCGCCTGTCAGACTAATGTGGGCAGAAATGCGACCGGAGAAGGCATATACAGTTTGGCAAGAGGTTTTGCGTCAGCAGGTATCCCGTCAATAGCAGCTACATTATGGAAAGCAGATGAACAAACCATTTATGCGGTCTCAGAAAAATTTCATCAATATCTTTCAGAGGGGATGAATAAAGATGAAGCTTTGCAGGAGGCTAAATTATATTTTATACAAAATAGTGATAATGAAAAACTGCTGCCATATTACTGGGCCAACATGATTTTGATGGGAGATGCAAAGCCCGTGCAGCTTGCAGCGGATCATACTATGTGGTGGTGGTTTGGGGGGCTATGCGGACTACTGATTATTGCATTCATAATTTTTCGAAGAAGAAATGCAAAAGCCAAACTGTAAAGCAACTTGTAAATTATTTTTTCTTTACCATTTCTGGGAACAATAAAAAAGCCGTAAAAAATCGCAGAAT